>NZ_JBFAMX010000019.1:0-53213 GCF_040659615.1 Nonomuraea sp. NPDC049784 | reverse complement strand
CGTGTCATCTTCCCATCTCCGCCAGGGGGGCGTCCCCGGCGGGCAGTCCACGCCCGCCGGCCACCGGTAGGAGGTCAGCACGTCGGGGTACATGAGGTGCTCGGGCAGGAGCTGGTCGAGCGTGAGCGTCCGGTCGATGCGCCCGCTGGAGAGCGGCAGCGGATTGTGCACCCTGGGCTGCACCCCGAACTGCAACCGCGGCCAGGCCACCGTGAGATCGGTCGTGAACCGGTGCTCGAACAGCTCGGCCGCCGCGGCGTACGCGGCCACGTCGCCCTGCGTGTGCCAGAAGACGGTGCGGATGCCGCGCTCGGCGCACCAGGCGAGCAGCGCCTTGAGCCCCTCGCCCGGCTCGCCGATGATCTCCTCGGCCCACGGTCCCCGCGTGACGGACTCGACCACCAGCAGGTGCGGCACCTCCAGCGGGAGCACCCTGGCGAAGTCGCGGGGCGTGAAGCCGGTCGTCTGCCGCCACTCGTAACGCAGCAGCGCCTCGACGTGCGGGTCGGCGATCACCGCGGCCGTCAGATGCGGCCGGGTGTTGGGTCCCGTCGGCACCCGGAAGGGCTTGAGCTTGAACGAGGCGCCCCCGACCGTCCTGGTCGTACTCGTGGCCTGGAACGCGGCCCCGGGGCGCTCGTCCTTGGGCTTGACGGCCGCGGGGGGCCTGCGCTTGGGCGCGATGGGTCGCTTGACGGGCTTGGCGGCGCCCCTGAGCCCCTTGGCCAGCCGCACCGGGTTGCTCTTGCCGCTCTTGATCGCGTCGCCGAGGCGGTTCCAGCGGGCGACCTTGATCGAGGACAGCTTCCAGTTGGCGACCTCGGCCTGGAAATGCTGCTCGGCCAGCTCCCTGCGCAGCTTCTCAGCGGTCGCCTCCTCGGCGGCGAGCCGTTCCTCGGCCTCACTCAGCCGCGCGGCCAGCGCCCTGGCCTCCTCGACGCTCTGCTCGGCGGCGGCCAGCTTGGCCTGGGCGGCGTCCAGCAGCCTGGCCAGCTCGGCCGCTCGTTCCGCCTGCGCGACGGCATCCCGCAGGGCTCTGCGCGTGCTCTCAAGCTCCGTGGTCACCAGGCCTCCTTCGTCGGCCCGGCGACCAGGACGCTGCGTTCAATTGTTCGCTCGCTCCGCTCGCTCACGGCCCTCCGCTCCCTCAGCCCGGCAAAGGATACTCTTTTGCCGGAAGCGTCTCGAAGGGGTGAGATCCGGTGCAGTTCAACGTGCGGCCCTACGTCTGCGGAGCTCTAGGCCGGATCGACACCGCCATGCTCGGCAAGCTGATCGCCGCCGGGCCGCGGGTCCTCCCGGCGCTCCAGTCGCCCGAGGCAGCCTTGTTCAGCTCCACGCCGCTGCCGCCCTACCACCGGGCCGGCCAGGCGTTCGCGTTCTCCTGGGGCGAGCGCAAACCCGCCGCCGCCGAGGACTGGATGGCGGTGGCGGAGACGTACGAGACTCCGGGGCTGATCGGCGACGGCGAGCGTGTCACGCTCCACACGGGCGCCCTGGGGCTCGTGGACGTCTACTACGTGCGCCACGGCGACGCGGTCTACTTCTCGTCCCTGATCCAGCCGCTGCTCAGCCTCGTGCCGATCGAGATCGACTGGTCGGCGTGGGCCTCGATCATCCAGGTGACCTTCCCGCTGGGCGAGGCGACGCCGTACGCCGACGTCAAGCGGCTGCCCGGGTCGAGCGCGCTGGTGTGGCGGCACGGCGGGTTCGCGACGGAGCGCAGGCTGCCCCGATGGCTGCGCACGGAGCCGTACGAGTCGTGGATCAGCCCGCGCGAGATCGTCGACCTGCTGCACGAGGTCTACCAGGACTACGACGGCCGCAAGCTGCTCGTCCCGGTCAGCGGCGGCTACGACTCCCGGCTGCTCGCCGGCGTGGCCAAGGCCCGCGGGATGGACGTCGAGTCGTGGACGACCAGCCCCGACGACGGCACCGACACCGACATCGCGTTCGCCAGGTCGATCACCAGGGAGCTGGGCATCCCGCACCGGGTGATCACCCAGGACGCCGCCGACTACCCTGGCGACGCGGTCGAGGTTGCCCGCAGGCTCGAGTACCTGACGCCTCACCACGCCTGGTACGCGCCCTTCGCCAAGGAGGTGCACGGCGCGGGCCGGATCCTCGTCGACGGCCTGGCCGGCGGGCCGCTGCTGAAGAACTTCATGGTCAGCGGGGCCGCGCTGGAGGCCAGGACGCAGGCGGAGCGCACCGCGGCCGTGTTCGGCTCGCTGTCCCTGGGGGCACCTTCCCAGCCGCTCCTGTCCAAGGCCGCCGCCCAGTGGATGGAGGAGACCGTTCGGGAGCAGTTCGCGGGCGCCACCTCCATGTTCCACGGTCACCGGGCCGAGCTGCCGCTCTCGGTGCTGCACACCAGGACCGTGCGGGGCATCGCGCGCTCGGCGGTCAACCTGGTGGGGCCCGAGGCGTCGTTCGCGGCGCCGTTCATCGACCCGCGTTTCTTCGACGCCGCGCTTTCTGTCGGCGTGGCCCGCAAGGACAAGGGCCGCTTCTACCGTGAGGTGCTCCACGCGGCCAATCCACGAGTGGCCGCACTGCCCTCCACCAATGTGGTCAAGCAGCCCCTCCAAAGGGTGCCGCTGCGGTCCACGGCCGCTCCCGCCCGAAATTATTCGCACCGCATGTTGGAGACTGTGGTGAGACGGGTGCCGGGACTGCTGTCCGACGAGCTGCACGAGGTGATCGCCGGCGGACCCGACGCTCTGACCAGGTTCAACGGATGGAACGACCGCTTCTGGGTGCGGGGATTGGTGCTGTTCGGACTATGGCTGAGCGACTTCGAGAACGACCTCTCGGACCTCGCGCCACCTTTTTAGTGAACTCTGGGTAACAGGGCGATTACATACGGATCTCTCGGGTATTAACCCCGGCACAGCAGAAGCGGGTTCCGGAAAGCCACCGGGCTGGTAGTGTTCGGCCCGTAAGCGCCGCACAAACGGGCACCAGATCACAAATCAGGTCTCGTTCAAGGGCAGTGGGGTTCGCAGGGATGACGACTCCACGCGGCGCGGTCACCAGATAAACGCCGGGGCAACCGGTGACTTCGTCCTGCCCACATCTCTTCCTGTGAGCGACATATGATCAACGCATCCCCAATGCCGGAGCCGATCTCCGAGGCGTTCGTCTCGGAGGATCCAGCCTGGTACAAGCGGGCGGTGTTCTACGAGATTCTCGTCCGGGGGTTCAAGGACTCCAACGGCGACGGCACCGGCGACCTGCGCGGTCTCATCGAGAAGCTCGGCTACCTCGAGTGGCTCGGTGTGGACTGCCTGTGGCTGTTGCCGCTGTATGAGTCGCCGCTGCGTGACGGCGGCTACGACATCTCGGACTATATGAAGATCCTCCCCGACTTTGGGGACCTGGGCGATTTCGTGCAGCTGATCGAGAAGGCGCACGAGCGTGGCCTCCGGATCGTCACCGATCTTGTGATGAACCACACAAGTGATCGCCACCCCTGGTTCCAGGCGTCCCGGCACGACCCCGAGGGTCCGTACGGCGACTTCTACGTGTGGTCGGACCACCCCACGGGGTTCCCCGACGCGCCGGTGATCTTCATTGGCGCCGAGGAGTCCAACTGGACCTACGACCCGGTGCGCAAGCAGTACTACTGGCACCGTTTCTTCCACCACCAGCCGGACCTGAACTATGACAACCCGGCGGTGCAGGAGGCCATGCTGGAGGTCCTGCGGTTCTGGCTGGACCTGGGCATCGACGGGTTCCGGCTGGACGCGGTGCCGTACCTGTTCGAGCGCGAGGGCACGGCGTGCGCCGGGCTGCCCGAGACGCACTCGTACCTGAAGAAGATCAGGGCCGAGGTGGACCGGCTCTACCCCGACCGGGTGCTGCTCGCGGAGGCCAACGGCTGGCCCGAGGACGTGGTGGAGTACTTCGGCGACCCCACCACGGGCGGCGACGAATGCCACATGGCCTTCCACTTCCCGCTCATGCCGCGCATCTACATGGCGGTCAAGAAGGAGACCCGCGAGCCGATCTCCGAGATCATGTCGCGCACGCCCAAGCTGCCGGAGAAGGCGCAGTGGGGCATCTTCCTGCGTAACCACGACGAGCTCACCCTCGAGACGGTGACCGAGGAAGAGCGCGACTACATGCACAAGGAGTACGCCAAGGATCCGCGCATGCGCGCCTACCTGGGCATCCGCCGCCGGCTCGCCCCGCTGCTCGACAACGACCGTGACCGGATCGAGCTGTTCACGGCGCTGCTGCTGAGCCTGCCGGGCTCACCGATCATGTACTACGGCGACGAGATCGGCATGGGCGACAACATCTGGCTGGAGGACCGCGACTCGGTCCGCACGCCGATGCAGTGGAGCCCCGACCGCAACGCCGGCTTCTCCTCGGCCGACCCGGGGCGGCTCTACCTGCCCGCGGTCATGGACCCGATCTACGGCTACCAGGCGGTCAACGTGGAGGCCCAGCAGCGCCACGAGGGCTCACTGCTCCACTTCACCCGCAAGATGCTGGAGATCCGCCGCAAGCACCCGGTGTTCGGCGTGGGGGCGTACACGGAAATGTGGTCGTCGAACCCGTCCGTGCTCACCTTCGTCCGCGAGGACCGCGACGACATCATGCTGTGCGTGAACAACCTGTCGAAGTTCCCGCAGCCGGTCGAGCTGGACCTGCGCAGGTTCGAGGGGATGATCCCGGTCGAGGCGCGGGGCGGTGTGCGCTTCCCGCCGATCGGCGAGTTGCCGTACCTGCTCACGCTGCCGGGACACGGCTTCTACTGGTTCGCCCTGAAGACCGAGAAGTCTCTCAGCGGGAAGTGACCGGCACCTGGGCACGGGCCGCGCGGCGGGCGGGAATGAGCGCCACCGCGAGGGCCGTGCCCACGGCGACCGCGACGGCGGCGACCAGCGTCAGGGCCGAGGGCGCTCGCCCGATACCCGCGCCGACGCCGCTCGTGTGGCCCTGCAGGTCGATCAGCCCGGTCACGACGGACATGCCCGCCGCGGCGCCCACGCCGACCCCGAGCACCACCAGCAGCCCCGTGCCCGTCACGAGCGTGGCCATGACCTGGCGCGGCGTCAGGCCCATGGCCTTCAGCACGGCCAGGTCGAACGCGTGGTCGCGCAGCCCGAGCGCGCTGGCGGTGAGCAGGTTGGCCAGGCCGATCAGCATCAGCACGGCGATCAGCGCCACGATCACCACCCGGATGACCGACAGCCGGTCCGCCGGGTTGACCGCGGCCTGGACGTCCAGGCTCTCGCCCGACTCGGCCAGCAGCCGTCCGCGTACTTCGGCCTTGTCGGCGCCCGGTTTGAGCGCGAGCGCGTAGAACTCGGGCGGCACCGAGTCCTTGGCCGCCAGGCTGTCGAGCCCCACCGAGATCACTTCGCCGTCCAGGTCGGGCTCGACGGTCCTGCCGACGATCCTGACGATCAGCGGCGTGCCGCCCACGGTCAACCGCACCCGGTCGCCGATCTTGACTCCGAGCAGGTCGAGCAGGCCCTGCCCGGCCACCGCCTCGCCCTGGCGGGCGTACATGCGCCCCTCGACCACGGGGAACGGGTACGGCTCCGTCGAGCTGCCGATGGCCCGCACGCGGACCGAGCGGGCCTCTCCGGGCGCCAGGGCGTTCACATCGGTGCCCGGATAGACCTGGGCCACGTCCCTGTCCAGTTCGGCGATGCGCTTGGCGTCGGCCGGCTCCAGCTTTCCGGGCCTGACGTACAGGCTGGCGTGCTGGCCGACCTGCTCGGGGTGGTCGGCGAAGTTGTCCAGCGTGGCCCAGACGCCGAGCCCGATCGTGATCATCATCATCGGCACGGCCAGCCCGAACGCCGTCAGGAACGCCGGCACACGCCGGGTGAAGGCGTCCCTGGTGCCGAGGACGAGCGCGGGCGGGAGGCGTACGAGGAGGGCCAGCCGGGCCAGCCGGGACAGGTGGCCGCGTGGCGGCAGGGCGGGCGCGTCGGGGATCGGCGGCGTGCGGCCGCCGCGCCACGCGGGCACGCCCACCGCGGCCAGCACCACCAGGGCCGTGCCCGCGACGATGGCCAGCACGGGGATGGGCGCCACGGACGTCGCGCCGAGCACCGCCGCCGTCACGCTCCAGCCCACCAGAGCGCCGATCGCGACGCCGAGCAGCCCGAGCGCGCCGTGCTCGACCAGGAGCAGCAGCGCGATCTGGCCCCTGGTGAAGCCCATCGACTTGAGCGTTGCCAGGTCGCGGAGCTGGCCCAGCACCCGCCCGCCGGCGGCGTTGGCCAGCGCGAGTGCGGCGGCCACGAGCCCGACCACCCCGAACAGCGCCAGCAGCGTGCCCAGCAGCCGGTTGTCCAGCTCCATGGCGGCCCTGACCTCGCGCCAGGTGTAGACGCGCTGGAGCTTGTCCTCCAGCATGACGACCACCCGCTGCGAGACGACCTGCGTGGCGTCGGGGTCGGCCAGGCGCAGGCCCGTCACCCACTCGCTGCGGCCCAGCATGGGTTCGATGCGGTCGAGCATGGCGGGCAGCACGTAGGCCAGGCCGGGCGTCCACTGAGGGTAGAAGCCCTGCTCGGCGGAGTCGGCGATGCCGCGTACGTACAGGGTGTGGCGCTCGCCGCTGAGCGCGATGATCGTGAAGGGGGCGCCGATCCTGAGCCGCAGCGAGGTCGCGAAGGAGCGCTCGACGACCACCCCGTCAGGCTGTGAGGGGTCCAGCCACCTGCCCTCGGCCACCACCGGGTGCGCCACCTGCGGCGGCGTGGCGGGCATCGCGCGCAGCGCCGCGGGCTCCTTCTTGCCGTCCTGCGCCACGGTCACGGGCGCCGAGCGGTACGGGCCCGCGACCTGCGTCACGCCGTCGATGCCGCCCAGGGCCACCTGGGGGCTGTCGTCGGTGTAGAGCCAGACGTGGGCGCCGTCGGTCTGGGCGAACAGGCTCCGCCACGGGTTCGTGCCGTCCTCGAGCAGGGTCGCGGCGGTGATCAGCGCGGCCACGATCCCGGCCACGGTCAGCACCGTCAGCACCGCCTGGGCCTTCCTGGCCCGCAGGTCGGCCTTGATCCACCTGCTGCCCGCGAGAGTGGCACTCATCGAAGATCGATCACCTCGCCGGCCGTTCTCGTGCGCCTGCGCGAGATGCGGCCGTCGTCCACGATCTCCCCGTCGAACAGGGACACCAGCCGGTCGGCCAGGCTGGCCACGCGAGCGTCGTGGGTGACCATGACGATCGTCTGGCCCTCCTTGTGGACGTCGCTGAGCAGGCGGAGCACGTCACGGGTGTTGCGGCTGTCGAGGTTGCCGGTGGGCTCGTCGGCCAGCAGCACGCTGGGCTGGTTGGCCAGCGCCCTGGCCAGCGCGACCCGCTGCTGCTCCCCGCCGGACAGCTGGGCGGGCGCGGCGTCGGCGCGGTCGGTGAGGTTGAGCGCGCCGAGCAGGCTCTCCCTCCGCTCTCGGGCCACCTTGGGCGAGGCCCCGGCCAGAAGCGCGGGCAGCTCGACGTTGTCGCCGACGGTCATGTTGGCGACGAGGTTGAAGAACTGGAAGACGAACCCGACCTTCTTGCGCCGCAGCAGCGCCCACGCGCTTTCCGAGAGCGTGTCGACCCGCTTGCCGTCGAGCCAGATCTCGCCGCTGGTCCTGGTGTCGAGCCCGCCCAGCATGTGGACGAGCGTGGACTTCCCCGACCCGGAAGGACCCATGATCGCGACGAACTCACCCGGCTCCACCTGCAGATCCACACCGCGCACGGCAGGCACGGGCACTGCGCCATCCTGGTAGATTTTGACCAGATTGACCGTTTTCACAACCGCGCTCATGCCAGATCCTCCTGGCAACGCTCCAGCCAGTCAAGATCCGCCTGCAGGTGGAGCATGGCGCCCTCGATAAGAAGCGTCGCCACCCGGTCGGTGGGCGACGTACGGGCCAGGAGGTCGTTGAGATCGCCCATGAGCGACAGGTAGTGGCGGCGCTGCCGGCTGATCAGCGCCATCCGGTCGGCGATGCCGGTGAGGGGGGCGAGCACGAGCTTCATGAAGAACTCGTCGCGCACCCTGGGGCCTTCCGTGGGCTCGTCCACCCAGGTGGTGAGCACCTCCCGGCCCTTGGCCGTGAGGTAGTAGACCTTCTTGTTGGGCCGGTTGGACTGTTCGACGTCCACCGCTCTGACGAGGCCGTCCTTCTCCAGCCTGCCGAGCGTGACGTAGATCTGGCCGATGTTGGGGGAGGGATAGGCGCTGCCGAACGTCTGCTCCAGCGCCTGTTTGAGCTCGTAGCCGTGAGCCGGCTCTTTAGCCAGGAGCGCCAGCAGGTGAAGCCGCACTGCCTCACCTCCCCGCCGTGTTACGAATGCGTTACGTAGGTATCCGTTGACCTACAGATTACATGTGTGCATAACATGAATGCATCTACCTAACACGTATGTAACCCCTCTGAACATGGAGGAAACAGAGGTGCGCTCGCTTCCGCTCTTCCTAGCCGTGCTCCTGGCTGCGGCCGGATGCGCTTCGGCGAGCAATGAGGGCAGCGGCGAGACGGGTACGGGCGGCACAGGCCCCATCACGTTCGCCACCGGCCGCGACACCACGGCGTACCTGCAACCCCTGCTGGACCGCTGGAACCAGGCCCACCCGGCCGAGAAGGTGACGCTGCTCGAGCTGCCCGAGGCCGCCGACGAGCAGCGCGCTCAGATGGTGGCCAACCTCCAGGCCAAGAGCGGCCGGTACGACGTACTGGGGCTCGACGTGGTCTGGACCGCCGAATTCGCGGAGAACGGCTGGATCATCCCCCTGGAGCGCGGGTTGTTCCCGCTCGACAGGTTCCTGCCGCCCGTCGTGGAGACGGCGGTCTACAAGAACAAGCTCTGGGCCGTCCCGTACACGAGCAACGCGGGACTGCTCTACTACCGGACCGACCTGGTCAAGAAGCCGCCGCGGACGTGGGCGGAGCTCCGCGACCAGGCACGGCAGGTTACGAAAAAGAATGACATTGGAGGCTATGCCGGGCAGTTTCTGGCGTACGAAGGGCTCACCGTCAACTTCTCCGAGGCCCTGCAGTCCGCCGGCGGGCAGATCGTCAGCCGGGACGGCACGGAGGTGACCCTCGATCCGGCCAAGGCTCAGATCGCGCTCGACTTCCTGCTTCAGGGTCTGCGCGAGGGCTGGATCCCCAAGGAGTCGCTGAGCTACAAGGAGGAGGAGTCGCGCCTGGCCTTCCAGGAGGGCCGGCTGGCCTTCGCCCGCAACTGGCCGCACGCGTACGGCCCCGCCAAGGCGAAGCTGGGCGACAAGCTGGGCGTGACCCGGCTGCCCGGGCTCACCGGTCCCGGGTCCAGCACGCTGGGCGGCGCCAACCTGGCGATCAGCGCGTACTCCAGGCATCAGCACACGGCGCAGGAGTTCATCCGCTACTTCACGAGCCTGGAGAACGAGCGCCGGGTGCTCACCGAGGGCTCGTTCCCGCCCGTGTGGACCGAGCTCTACGACGATCCCGCCCTGATCAAGCGCTTCCCCTACCTCCCCGTGCTCAAGGAGAGCATCCTCGCGGCCAAGGCCCGGCCGGTGAGCGCCAACTACAACCAGCTGAGCCTGGTGATCGCCAGTTCGGTCGCCAAGGCGCTCGGCAACCCCTCCAGCGAGTCCGCCGACGACGTCGCGGCCTCCATGAAGTCAGAACTCGAAGAGATCATCAGAACCCAGTGAGGCAGCCATGCGAAAAGCCAGAGCAGCAGTCATCCTTGCCGGGCTCGCGGTAGCCGTCGCCGCCTGCGGCAACGCCCCCACGACCACCCCCACCACTTCGGGCTCCGCGTCGGCCCCCGCCGCCGCCAAGCCGCTCCAGGGCGTGAAGCTCGAGGTCGCCGCCAAGTGGACCGGTGCCGAGCAGAAGAATTTCGAGCAGGTGCTCAAGGCCTTCACCGACAAGACCGGCGCCGAGGTCACGTACGCCTCCACCGGCGAGGACACCGGCGCCTACCTCGGCCCCCGCATCCAGGGCAAGAACCCGCCGGACGTGGCCATCCTCCCGCAGCCCGGCCTGGTGCAGCAGTACGCCGACCAGAACGCGCTCAAGCCGCTCTCCGACGACGTCATCAAGGAGATCGACACCAACTACACTCCGTACTGGAAGGAGCTCGGCTCCGCCGGCGGCAAGGTGTACGGCGTGCTGATCAAGGCGGCGCACAAGTCGCTGGTCTGGTACCGCGGGCAGGCGTTCGACGACGCGGGCGTGCAGCCTGCGACCACCTGGGACGAGCTGGTCAAGAACGCGCAGACCATCGCCGACTCCGGCACCGCGCCGTTCTCGCTCTGCGCCGCCTCGGGCTGGACGCTGACCGACCTGTTCGAGAACGTCTACCTGTCCACCGCCGGCGCCGAGAACTACGACAAGCTCTCCAAGCACGAGATCCCGTGGACGGACCCGACCGTGACGACCGCGCTGGAGAAGATCCAGCAGATCGTCGGCAAGAAGGAGTTCCTGCTCGACGGTAGCTCCGGCGCCCTCCAGACCGACTACCCGACCTGCGTGTCCAAGGTCTACGGCAACAAGAAGTCCGCCATGGTCATCGAGGGTGACTTCGTGGCCGTCGAGGCCGCACAGTCGGGCGCCAAGGTCGGCGAAGAGGCGAAGTACTTCCCCTTCCCCAAGGCCGGTGACACGGCGCCCGTCGTACTGGGCGGCGACGTCGCGGTCGCGATGAAGGACTCCCCAGGCGCGATGGCGCTGCTGCAGTTCCTGGCCTCCAAGGAGGGCGGCGAGATCTGGGCCAAGCTGCCCGGCTACCTGTCGCCCAACAAGAACGTCTCCCCCGACAACTACCCCGACGAGCTGACCAAGCAGCTCGGGCAGACGATCGTCTCGGCCGGCGACGCCGTCCGCTACGACATGTCCGACCTCGCGCCGAGCGCGTTCGGCGGCACCGACGGCAAGGGCGAGTGGAAGGTGTTGCAGGACTTCCTGCGCAACCCGAGCGACATCAAGGGCGCACAGACCGCACTCGAAGCCGAGGCCAAGAAGGCCTGGAAGAAGTAAAGAGGTAAGGCCGTGACCGAACGGTTGGACGGCCCGCAGGCCCCGTCCGCGGAGATCGCGGACGGGTCCTCCACCGGACCGGCTGAAACCCCCCGTACCAAGAGACGCCTCGGCCCATCGCCGACGGTCGCCATCGCCTTCCTCCTCCCGGCGGCGCTGCTGCTGGGCATCTGGGTGGTCTACCCGATCGTCTACTCCATCTTCCGGAGCCTGTTCGACTCGGCGGGCACCGGATTCGTGGGACTGGGCAACTACGCCACGATCTTCTCCGACTCCGGCACGCTCACGACGATCCGCAACAACCTCATCTGGGTCGTCGTCGCGCCGATCGTGGTCACCACGCTGGGCCTGATCTTCGCGGTGCTGACCGAGCGGATCAGGTGGTCGACGGCGTTCAAGCTGATCGTGTTCATGCCCATGGCCGTCTCGCTGATGGCGGCCGGCGTCATCTTCCGTCTCGTCTACGAGCAGGACCCCGCCAAGGGCCTTGCCAACGCCGTGCTCACCACGGTGCACGACACGTTCTCCTCCTCGCAGGGCTACCCGGAGGCGCGCCCACGCGAGGGCGACCAGTCGCCGGTCGCCGCCGACGGCGGCGCGGTCGTCACCAAGCAACCCGTCCAGGCGGGCCAGCCGGTGCTGATCCCGATCGTGGGCGTCAAGCCGAACGTGCTGCCGGGCAACGCCCAGGCCGCCAAGGCCCCCGCGGCCGCCGGCGACCTCTCAGGGACCGTCTGGTTCGACTTCACGCCGGGAGGCGGCGGCAAGAACGGCGAGGTCGACAGCTCTGAGAAGGGCCTGCCGGGCATGACCGTCGAGGCCGTGCAGAACGGCAAGGTCGCCGGAACCGCCACGACGGCCGACGACGGCTCGTTCCGCTTCCAGGGCCTGCCCGCGGGTTCCTATGTCGTACGGCTCCCGCAGTCGAACTTCCAGGCCTCCTACGGCGGCCTGAGCTGGCTGGGCCCGGCGCTCATCACCCCGGCGATCATCGGCGCGTTCGTCTGGGTGTGGGCGGGTTTCGCCATGGTGCTGATCGCGGCCGGCCTCGCGGCGATCCCGCGTGACGCGCTGGAGGCGGCCCGCATCGACGGCGCCACGGAGTGGCAGGTGTTCCGCAAGATCACCGTGCCGCTGCTGTCGCCGGTGCTGCTCGTCGTCTTCGTGACGATGATCATCAATACGCTGAAGGTGTTCGACCTGGTCTTCATCATCGCGCCAGGCTCGGTCCAGCCGCAGGCGAACGTGATCGCGCTGGAGATGTGGCGCGTGTCGTTCGGCGGCGGGAACAACCAGGGCCTGGGCAGCGCGCTGGCTGTCTTCCTGCTCATACTGGTCCTCCCCTTCATGATCATGAACATCCGCCGGTTCAGGAGGGGAGACTCATGACGACCGCGACCGCTACCGCGCCAACAGGGCTGGAGACGGGGGCGCCGCGCAGGGGCGTGCTGGGCAAGATCGTGGACCGGATCGGCGGCGGCGCCGTCCAGGTCGTGATGGTGGTCCTCGGCCTGTTCTGGCTGGTGCCGACGCTGGGACTGCTGGTCGTCTCGATGCGTACGACACAGGTCAACACCGCAGAGGGCTGGTGGACGGTCTTCACCAAGCCGGCCGAGCTGACCCTCGCGAACTACAAGAACCTGCTGGCCAGCGGCTTCACCTCGTCCTTCTGGAACACCGTGGCGATCACGGTGCCGACCACGATCCTGGTGATCGGCATCGCGGCCATGGCCGCCTACGCGTTCGCCTGGATGGAGTTCCCCGGGCGCGACCTGGGGTTCCTCGTCGTGGTCGGGCTGCTGATCGTGCCCATCCAGATCGCGCTGATCCCCGTCGCCTCTTTCTACGGAGGCATCGGGATCTTCGGCTCGATCCCGGGCGTGGTGCTGTTCCACACGGCATTCGGGTTGCCATTCGCGATCTTCCTGCTCCGCAACTTCTTCGTCGGCATCCCTTCCTCTCTGCTGGAGGCGGCGCGGATGGACGGAGCGCCCGAGTGGAAGATCTTCGTGTCGGTGGTCTTCCCGCTGGGCAAGCCCGCCATCGCCTCGCTGGGCATCTTCCAGTTCCTGTGGGTGTGGAACGACATGCTCATCGCGCTGGTCTTCGCCAACACCGAGAACCAGCCGATGACCAAGGCCCTGCAGTCTCAGATGCGGCAGTTCGGGTCGAACGTCGACATCCTCTCGTCCGGTGCGTTCCTGTCGCTGATCATTCCGCTGGTCCTGTTCTTCGCGTTCCAGCGGTACTTCGTCCAGGGCATGATGGCCGGATCCGTGAAGTGACACGCTTGCGGGCGCCCGCCGGTTCCGGCGGGCGCCCGCACCGCGGCTCTATGATCCTTCAATGAAGCGCCTTCTCGCTCTCGCCGCAGCAGCCTTCATCTCCCTACCCCTCACCCCCGCCATAGCGCAGGAGGCCCAGCCCGGCACACCGGGCGCGGGCGACCCGTACTTCCCCGACCAGGGGAACGGCGGTTACGACGCCGGCCACTACGACCTCACGCTGGGCTACGACCCGGGCCCTGACCGCCTGGCCGGGGTGGCGCGCATCTCCGCCCGGGCCACGCAGGCGCTGAGCCGCTTCGACCTCGACCTCGTCAGCACACTCTCGGTGCGCTCCGTGACGTTGGACGGCCGGCCCGCCACGTTCTCCCAGAGCGGCTCCGAACTGGTGATCACACCCCGTTCCACGCTGCCCGCCGGGCGGGACTTCTCCGTCATCGTCCAGTACGACGGCAAGCCCGAGCACGTCGTCGACCCGGACGGCTCCATGGACGGCTGGATCAGGACAAACGACGGCGTCTTCAACGCCAACGAGCCCCAGGGCGCGATGACCTGGTATCCCGGCAACCACCACATGACCGACAAGGCCACCTACCGCTTCACGGTGACCGTGCCCAGGAGCCGGGTGGCGGTGGCCAACGGCGACCTGGTGTCGAAGGTGACGAAGGACGAGCGCACGACGTACGTCTGGAACTCCCGCGAGCCTATGGCGAGCTACCTGGTCACCGTGTCGATCGGGAAGTTCCAGCTCACCGATACCCGGGTCGGCGGCTACCGCGTGATCACCGCCGTGGACTCCAAGCTCGCCGACAGCGCGAAGAACTTCGCCGAGCGGCACGCCCCCGTGCTCGACTACTTCAGCTCGCTCTTCGGCCCGTACCCGTTCTCCTCCACCGGCGGGATCGCCGACGACGCACCCGAGGTCGGCTACGCCCTGGAGAGCCAGAGCCGGCCCATCTACCCCCATGTGCCGAGCGAGTCGCTGCTGGCCCACGAGCTGGCACACCAGTGGTTCGGCGACTCGGTGACGCCGACGCTCTGGCGCGACATCTGGCTCAACGAGGGCTTCGCCACGTACGCGCAGTGGCTCTGGGCGGACAAGCAGGGCACCCGCACCGTGCAGAGCTCGTTCGACGCGGCCTACGCGCGGGCGGCCGACGACGAGTTCTGGCAGACGCCCCCTGCCGACCCGGGCGGCCCGGCCAACCTCTTCCACGACCCGGTCTACGACCGCGGCGCGATGACACTGCACGCCCTGCGCCGCACGGTGGGCGACGAATCGTTCTTCAAGATCCTGCGCACGTGGGCTTCTGAGCACAAGTACGGCAACGCCGACACCGCCGCCTTCATCGCTCTTTCGGAGCGGGTGTCCGGTAAACAACTCGACGCCCTCTTCGACGCCTGGCTCTTCAAGCCGGGCAAACCGTCGTTGTGATCATTCTGGTACGGCTTGAGCCGACGTTTCGGCAGCAAGCCGTACCAGACCTAGATAAGCTCAACGGCCATGGCCGGTCGTCCACTGAACGAAGTCGTCGAAGCCGGATGGGCCCGTGCGCTCGAGCCCGTCGCCGAGCGGATCTCCGAGATGGGCGAGTTCCTGCGTAAGGAAATCGCCGAAGGCAGGCAGTACCTGCCCGCGGGCGCGCACGTGCTGCGTGCTTTCAACCAGCCCTTCGACGAGATCAAGGTCCTGATCGTGGGTCAGGACCCCTACCCCACGCCCGGCCACCCGGTCGGCCTGTCGTTCTCGGTGGCCCCCGATGTGCGGCCGCTGCCCGGCAGCCTGGTCAACATCTACAAGGAGATGGAGACCGACCTCGGCCTCCCCCGCCCCTCCAACGGCGACCTGACGCCATGGGCCGAGCAGGGTGTCCTGCTGCTCAACAGGGTCCTCACCGTGATGCCCGGCAAGCCCGCCTCCCACCGGGGCAAGGGCTGGGAGCAGGTCACCGAGCAGGCCATCCACGCGCTCGTGGCACGCGACAAGCCGATGGTCGCCATCCTCTGGGGCCGCGACGCGCGCAACCTGGCGCCCATGCTGGGCGACATCCCGCGCATCGAGTCCGCCCATCCCTCCCCGCTCTCGGCCCGCAGCGGTTTCTTCGGCTCGCGCCCGTTCAGCCGGGCCAATGAACTGCTCGTCCAGCAGGGCGCCACCCCTGTCGAGTGGAAGCTGCCCTAAGAGCTCGGGGGTGCGGCCGGCGGTTGACTCGGACAAGGCTTCTTGCAGCCCTCGGATCGTGTAGGTCTGGATCACGCGTGAAGTCCACCCGGGCGCTCTTGGGGTCGGTCAGGGTGACGCAGGAGGCCGCCATGGCGCCACCGAAAAGCCACAAGCGCGTGTGCCCCTGCGGCCTGGGTGTTTCCCGGCATGCCCCCTACGCAAGCTACGACAGGTGACGTTCCAGGGACTCCACCTTGGAGCTCATGGCATCCGTGACCCCGGGTCGGATGTCAGCCTTCAAAACCAGGCTCACTCGCGGGGCGACCTCGCCCACCGCTTCCGCGGCACGCTTGATCACGTCCATGACCTCGTCCCACTCGCCCTCGATCGTGGTGAACATCGCGTCCGTTCGGTTGGGCAGCCCGCTGTCGCGGACCACCTTGACGGCGCGGGCGACGGGCTCAGCGACCCCTTCGCCGACGCCCAGCGGGGTGATGGAAAATGCGACAATCACTGCCTGCTCCCTTGCGACCTGCCCGTGGAATTCGATCTTAGCGAGCTCCCGAGGCAGCCCCAAAGCGCGAAAAGCCACGACGTCTCAGAACGCCGTGGCCGCCGCCGCACGTCACACGTGGTCGTGCTCTTCTTCCTCGTCCTCGCTCGGCCCTTCCGACGGCTCCACCCCGAGCACCGCCTCACGCGGTTCGATCTCGGTGATGTGATCGACGAGCTGCAGCACGTGGTCGGGCTCGATCAGCCACTGCAGCGCCGAGGCGCCGGTCTCGTCGGAGGCGACGAGCTCGGCCTGCTCGGTGCGCTCCTCTTCGGTCAGGTCGGCATCGGGGTGCCTGATCTCGGCCAGCGCCGCCGCCTGTAGCGCGTCCACGTCGAGCACCTCGACAGTCAACTCGACCGTGAGCCGCAGGTATTTCGGTTCATCACTCATGGCGACGATGTTATGGGTTGTCGCCACCGGAGGCGGCGCCTCGGGGCTCAATCAAGGCAGCAACCTGGATGTCAGGTTGTGCGGCTCGGTGCCGGTCGGGACTGCCGGCCAGTCCTTGATGCCGACGTGGACCGGGGAGAGGCGTGCGCCCTCCAAGTTCGAGATATGTCTTGACTGTCCCTCCAGACGCGACATATCGTGTCGCTCGACCGCAAACGCGATACTACGCGTTCCCGGAGGTGGAGAAGCATGGAACAAGATCGGGTTGCCGTCCTGGTGGTGGGCGGTGGGTACGCGGGACTGAGCACGGCGGCACTCCTGGCATGGCGCGACGTACCGGTCATGCTGGTGGAGAAGCATCCGAGCACCTCGGTCCAGCCGAAGGCGTTCGGCGTCGGCCCGCGAGCCGTCGAGCTGCTGCGTCCCGTACCTGGCATAGAGCAGGAACTCAGCGACGTCTGGGCCGGCATCGGCGAGAGCATGCGCATCGCGATCGCCAAGAGCCTTGCCGACCCGAACCCTCACATGATCATGAACGACGAGCGCGAGGATTTTGCCTTCCTGGCCGACATCACGCCCGTCGCGCAGGTGGGGGCACCGCAGGCGGAGATCGAGCGGATACTGCGGTTCAAGGCCGAGGAGCTAGGCGCCGACCTGCGTTTCTCGACCGAGCTGATCTCGCTGGAACAGGACGAGGACGGTGTGACGGCGCTCATCCGTGACGCGAGCGGGGAGCACCTCGTGCGGGCCGACTACATGGTGGCCGCCGACGGATACCGGAGCCCGCTTCGGAGCCTCCTGAACGTGCCCACCTCAGGCAAGGGCGAGCTGGGCCGGATGTGCTCGATCATGTTCGACGCCGACCTGACCGGGCTGGTGCGCGAGCGCGAGGTCACGCTCTGGTACCTGCAGAACGACGCCTTCACCGGCGTGATCGTGACCGGCACCGGGGTGGGGGCGCACGTGCTGGGCGTCAACTACGCCGAGGGCGAGAGCGAGGCCGGCTTCACCGAGGAGCGCTGCATAGACCTGGTACGGATAGCGGCCGACCGGCCCGATCTGGACGTCCGAGTGCTGGACAAGGCGTCCTTCGCCATGGCGCATGTGCTGGCTGACACGTACCGCGTGGGCCGGGTCTTCTTCGCCGGGGACGCGGCCCACACCATGCCGCCGACCGGCGGGCAGGGCGGCAGCACGGGGCTCCAGGACGGCTGCGACCTCGCCTGGCGACTCTGGCTGGTCGTCACGGGCCAGGCCGGACCCGCGTTCCTCGACACATACGACGCCGAACGCCGCCCGATCAGCATCCTGACGGCCGACGCCCAGCTCGCCAACCTCGGCGTACGCATGCCTCCCGCGGCCCGTGTCGGCTACCCGGAACCCCTCGACGATCCCGTGGGCGCCATCATCGGGTTCCGCTATCACTCCACGGCCATCCTGGACGAACCCGGCGACGACGGCTCGATCCTGGAGGACCCACGCATACCGAACGGACGTCCTGGCAGCCGCGCCCCTCACGTGACCCTCGACTGGGAGGGACAGCGCATCTCGACCATCGACCTGTTCGGCTCCGGTTTCGTGCTGCTGGCCGACAAGGAGGGAGGCCAGGTGTGGATGGACGCCGGGCGGGTGGTTAAGGAACGGCTCGGGATCCAGCTCACGCGGGTGATGGTGGATGAGGAGCTGATGGACGTGGAGGGGCGCTTCCGAAAGCGGTACGGGGTCAGCGGGGGCGGCGCCGTACTGGTCCGGCCGGACGGCTACGTGGCCTGGCGCTCCACCGGCCCCGCCCCGAACCCGGCAGCGACCCTGGAGCACGTCCTGAGGCAGGTCCTCAGCCGCTAACCCACCGGCCCGCCCGCCACGGGACGGTTCCGGCACCGCTTCCGCCTCCGGTGCCGGGCCCACCACCGCTCGTCCCGCCATTCTCCGCGGCCGTGCCCAACCCCGGCTCGTCCACCGACCTCCGGCGCCAGGCCCAGTTGGCCCGTCCGCCCGGCTCCAACCGGATTTGAGCGTGACCCTCAGATCAGCAGCCGGCTCAGCCGAGGAGCACTTCCTCCCGACGAGTCCGCAGCCGGTGACGCAGTCCCTCCAGTTCGCGACAGCGCTCCCCCAGCCGCTTCACCAGGTCATGGACGGCGTCCATCCCCTCAACGCCAGCCATCATCCTGCCGAGGGCCTCCACCTTCCGGACGAACTCGTCCACCACCCCCTCACCACGCAGGACCTCGAACCCGGCCGCCCTGGCGCATTCCCAAGCAGGCAGCTCGACGTTCAGCTCGGCCAGCAACCGCCCGATCTCCAGCAGCTCAGCGCCCCGAGGATCGGCCGACGCGGCCAGCCGCCGCTCCTCACGTGCCAGCAGTTCCTCGTAGAGGGCACGCGCCGGCCCCACTTCTGCCAGCTCCTGATCCACCTCTGCGAGCACGACCCCGTAAGCCCGCAGCTTCGCCTCCTCGACGGCTGCCTGCTCCTGATCCCACACCTCGATCGCATCGAGCTGCTGCCGGGCCTCGCGCACCAGGCCGGCGATGACCGCGCGCCGCTCGTGCAGCTTCTCCCACCTGTGGGCTCGCTGGCGGGCCGTACGCAGATCTTCGTCGATCATCTCAAACGGGATCACGTCACTTGGACGGTCAGACGTCCCATTTTGGTTCAGGACAATCAGGACTTTTATTAACAAATCACGCAACAGCCGTCACATCTGTCCCATCCGTTGCAGCCCGCCGGCGTCTCAGGCCTGGGTGCGGACGGGCCTCCGATGAGACGCCGCCCCCAGCTCAGTGCTCACTGGGCGCTCGTCCGCACTGGCTTGTCGGTGGCTCGGAGGACACCGCTCCAACGAGGGCGTCAGGCTGCGATGCCCGGAGGCGCCATTCGGGCTGGGGAATGCGGACGGATCGGGGCTGGGGGCTGAGGTTCGGTTGGGCGGTGGGGGGCGATCAGCGTCAGTGGAGGGTGGACGGTTGTCTGGGTGGCGCATAGCCAGTCGTTCAGGGAGCCGGGAAAGCCTGAAGGTGGGCCGACCTTGAGGCAGGTGATCTGGCCTGTGCCGGGAGCCGGGCCGATCTTCAAGCGGCGGATGGTGCCTGTGCGGCCCAGTTCGCCCAGCTCCGCGTCGTACGGCGTCAGCTGGACGCCGAAGGGCAGGCCGCCGTCCGGCTGGTCCGAGGCGTGGATTTGGAGGAAGTCGTCGATCTCGCGCTCGGTGGCTTCCGGGTGGGTGGTGACGTATGCCAGCTGGTCTGCCACCAGACGATGGGCCACTGTGCGCAGGAGGTTGGTCGCGCACAGGTTGTGGGCGCAGGCGGCGCCGTCGAGGGTGATCTCCGGGAGGGCGAAGCGGCGGAGGCCTCGGGACGTGACGCGGAGGCAGTTGCACACGCCCGTGTCCGCCGGGTCCCAGGGTGGGCAGGTCGCGGCGTCGTGGACCTGCACGTCCCAGGACAGCCAGTCGTCGTTGAGGCGGAAGTCCGTGGGCTCGCCCGCGCAGCTGCCGCAGGTGAGGATGGTCGAACCCGTCAGGGGGTCGAGCAGCAGGCCGTCGCATTCGCGGGCCAGCGCGCGGGCGGCGGCTCTCGCGGCCTGGACGCTGGCAGGGAGCTTGTGCGCGGGCGCGGTCGTGGAGACCACCACATGTTGCTTGGTACGTCGTAGGCGGCGTCTTTCGTCGTCGGTGAGGTTGGCCGCTGTCGGTTTCCACGGGGTCCGATGGTGGGTCACCGTCAGGACCCCGCTGCCCATGGCGCCGATCGCGACTCTCCGGTAGGGGCCGCTGATGCGCCAGGGCAGGAACGACTCGACGTCGAACAGCAACTGCTCCATGGCCACGATGAAGAGGGACGTGAGCGTGCCAGGCAAGGGGAGGACGATCTTCATAGGTGAGTGCTCCAAGGAGGGGAGTCGGTGAGGCACTCAGGATCATCGGTGAACGGGGACCGCTTGGGTGGAGTGGAGCGGGGTTCTGTGGATGGGGCCCGGAGTTGCGATCGTCCCTGTGGATAACGGGGTCAGGGGAGGGTGGGTCTGCTGATGGCCATGGACTGGGCCGGGAGGCGCAGGTTCTTCCCGTCCGCCACCACCGGCTCGTCCGACGCCAGCAGCACCGTCCCCGGCGGCACCGGCACCGTGACCGACTCCTGTGCGAAGTTCACCGCCACGGCCAGCGACCCCCGCCACATCAGCAGCCACTTCTCCAGCGGATCCACCTCCACCCGAACCCGATCCAGCCGCGGATCCGACAGCTCCGGCAGCGCCTTGCGCAGCGCGATCAGGTCGCGGTACCAGCACAGCAGCGACCAGTGCTCCTCTTCCTTGGCCTCGCTCCAGTCCAGCTTCGACCGCAGGAACGTCTCCTCCTCCGAGGGGTCGGGCGCGTCCCACACGTACCCGAACCCCTCGAACTCGCGCTCCCTTCGCGCGCCCTCGCTCTCGCGAAGCGCGGGCTCCACGTGATCGGAGAAGAACAGGAACGGCGTACGCGCCCCCCACTCCTCCCCCATGAACAGCATCGGCGTGAACGGGGAGGTCAGCAGCAGACCCGCCCCCAGCTTGAGCGCGGAGACAGGCAGCCGATCGCCCTTGGGGCGGTTGCCTATCTGGTCGTGGTTCTGGACGCAGGCCACCAGCCGGTGCCCCGGCACGCCCGCGAAAGAGCCGCCGTGGGAGCGGCCGCGGAAGGTCGAATAGCTCCCGTTGTGCAGCACGCCCGAGGTCAGCACCTTCGCCAGCGCCGGCAGCGAGGCGAAGTCCGAGTAGTAGGCGTGCGACTCCCCGCTCACCGCGCAGTGCAGGGCATGGTGTACGTCGTCGTCCCACTGAGCGGTCATGCCCAGGCCGCCGGCGTCCAGCGAGCGCACCATGCGCGGGTCGTTCAGGTCGGACTCGGCGATCAGCGACAGAGGGCGGCCGACCGAGCAGGCCAGCGCGTCGACCTCCTCCGACAGCTCCGCCAGCAGGTGCCGGGCGCGGCGGTCGTGCAACGCGTGAACGGCGTCCAGCCGCAGCCCGTCGATGTGGTAGTCACGCAGCCACTGAACGGCGTTGCCGACGAAGTACCGCCGCACCTCGTCGGAGTCCGGCCCGTCCAGATTGACGGCATCGCCCCAGTAACTGCCCTTAAATCCAGAAAAATAGGGCCCGAACGGGTGCAGGAAGTTCCCCGACGGCCCGAGGTGGTTGTAGACGACGTCCAGGATGACCCCGATCCCGGCCCGATGACACGCGTCCACGAACGACTTGAGCCCGTCAGGCCCCCCGTACGTCTCGTTGACCGCGTACAGATCCACCCCGTCATACCCCCAGTTACGCCCCCCGGGCACGGGCGCGACCGGCATGACCTCCACGAAGTCGACGCAGAGCTCCACGAGGTGCGGCAGCTTCTCGATGGCCGCCGAGAACGTCCCCTCCTGCGTGAACGTTCCCACGTGCAGCTCGTAGATCACGCCTCCCCGCAGGTCACGACCCTTCCAGTCGTAGTCGGACCAGGTGAAGCGAGCGTGGTCGTACACCGCGCTGGACCCGAAGATCCCCTCCGGCTGCCGCCGCGACCTGGGATCCGGGTACGGCCCTTCACCGTCCACCATGTACGCGTACCGTGTGCCGTGCGAGGCCCCCGCCACCGCGACCGACCACCAGTCCCCCTCCCCGCGCGACATCGCGTGGCGGACATCCCCGACGGACAGTTCGACAGTCGTGGCCTTGGGTGCCCAGACCTCAAAGATCATGTCTCTCCAGAAGTGAGACCGGATACTGACCGAGCAGGTGCGCGAGCGGGATCCGGCCCGTGTGGAGGGCGCCGGTGAGCAGGTCGCGCCAGTTGCCGGCGGGGAGCGTCAGGGACGTGGAGCCCCACCCCGACCGAGCAAGCCGCACAGGTAGCCGGGTGGCGACCGCGACGGCCTGAGGACGATCGCCCCGGGCGAAGGCGATCACGTGTTCCGCGGAGGGCCCCTCCGCCTCCAGCGGCCGGTACGGCGCCGCGCCCCCGAGACGGCGGCGCAGCCGCAGCGCCTGCGTCGTCACCAGCAGCTTGGCGGCGTCCCACGAGGTCTCCGGTTTGCGGGGGTACGTCACGGGCCGCCGGTTGTCGGGATCGACCAGCGAGAAATCGGTCGTCTCGTTGCCTTGGTACACATCGGGCACCCCCGGCATCATGAGCTGCACGAGCTTGGCTCCGAGCGAGTTCGACGTCGCGAAGGGCTCGATGCGTGCGGTGAACTCGCCCACGGGCAGCCGCACGGCCGCCGCCGCGAACTCCCGCAAGCCTCGCTCGTAGGACGGATCCGGATTTATCCAAGAAATGGCGGTCTTGGCCTCGCGCGCCGCCTTGAGCAGGTAGTCCGTGAGCCGCTCGGCCGAGATCGGCCAGGCCGCCATGAGGTTCTGCCAGGCCAGGTAGTCAAGATGGGGGTCGAAGCGCACCGAGGACGACCACGACGACACCGCGGCGGCCCACTCCCCGGGCATCTCCGACAGCACCGACAGCCGGGCGCGCACGTCCTCGGACCGCTTCGTGTCGTGCGTGGACAGCGTGGTCATCGTGTACGGCCACATCTCGGCGCAGAAGTCGTGGAACTCCTCCACCGGCACCCCAAACGCGTCCGGCTCCCCACCCACCTCGTTCAGGCACGCCAGCGGATACCACCGGTAGAGCGCCGTGTCCTCCACGCCCTTGGCCATGACCGGGCCGCACGACTGCTGGAAGCGCACGATCGCCTCGGCGGAGCCGTACAGGACCTCGCGGGCGAGCGGCAGCACGGCGGGCGAGCACGCCTCGGCGGCCAGCTCGACGATCTCGGCGGACTCGGGCGGCGGCGGCTCGCCCGGCACCACGTACGCGCGATAGACCGGCATCGCGGCCAGCAGCTCGCGCACGGCGGCGGGGTCCTGGCCGGCGGCGTCGGCGAGGCGTGCGACCTCGGCGCCGAAGAACAGGTCGAGCACCTCCCGCTTGGCCTGCGCCATCACGGGCCGGTACTCGGAAGGTTGCCCGGTCATGTCCGCGAAAAGCTGGACAAGGGGAGCTTTCCCGGCGGGATCCACGAAGAGGCCGTTGACGCGATTGAGCACGTCGTAGCCGGTGGTGCCGTCGCAGGCCCAGTCGCCCGGCAGCCGCTCGGGCCCGATGAGGATCTTCTCGACCACGGTCCAGGTCTCGCCCGCCCTGGCGCGCAGCCGTTCGAGGTAGCCCCGCGGATCGGCCAGCCCGTCGGGGTGATCGACGCGCAGCCCGTCCACCAGCCCCTCGTCGAGCAGCCAGAAGATCACCTCATGGGTGGTGAACAGCACGGACGGATCCTCGACCCGCAGCCCGATTAACGATGACACGTCGAAGAAACGCCGGTAGCCGGGCCCCTCGCGCCAGTCGACCAGCCGGTAGTGGCCGGGATGGGGGTAGGCGTGGTCGTGGTAACGCAGCACGTCGCCGTCCACGTGAGGCTCCGTGTCGTCCCCCAGCACGGGCAGGGCGACCTCCCCCTCGGACCAGTCGATGTCGAACCAGTTCGCGTACGGCGAGGCGGGCCCGTACTTGAGGACCGACCAGAACTGCGCGTTGACCGTGTTCATGTGGTTCGGCACGATGTCCACCACGATGCCAAGGTCATGGGCGGCGAGCTGCTGCGCCATCTCCCTGAACCCCGTCGCCCCGCCGAACTCCTCCCTGATCCTGGAGTGGTCGGTGACGTCGTAGCCGTGACGCGACTCGGGCGTCGCCTGCAGAACCGGCGACAGGTAGACGTGGCTGACGCCGAGATCGCGCAGGTAGCCGGCGATCTCGGCCACCTCGGCGAAGCCGAAGTCGGGGGTCAGCTGCACCCGGTAGGTGGAGGAGGGCCTAGACACGACGCAGCACCCGCACACTGCGTCCCGGCACCTCGATGGCCTCGCCGCCGCGGCACATCCGCGCATCGAGCTTGATCGGCATGGCGGTGTCGATCTCGGTCTGCCACATCTCTCCGTAATCCTTGGGGATCGTGAATTTGATGGTGTCGTGGTGGGCGTTGAACAGCAGCAGGAACGAGTCGTCCCTGATCGGGCGGCCGCGACGGTCCGGCTCGGTGATGGCCTCGCCGTTGAGGAACACGGCCAGCGACTTGGCGTATCCGACGTTCCAGTCGCTGTCGGTCATCTCCTCTCCTGTGGGGGTGAGCCACGCGATGTCGTTCTGGCCGCGTACCGGCTTGCCGTAGAAGAAGCGCCTGCGGCGGAAGACCGGATGCCTCTTGCGCAGCGCGGCCAGACTCTGGGTGAACTCCAGCAGCAGCCAGTTCTCCCGCACGTCCGACCAGTCGACCCAGGTCAGCTCGTTGTCCTGGCAGTAGCCGTTGTTGTTGCCCTTCTGCGTGCGGCCCAGCTCGTCGCCGTGGGAGAGCATCGGCACGCCCTGTGACAGGAAGAGCGTGGTGAGGAAGTTGCGTTTCTGCTGCTCGCGCAGCGACTCCACGACGTCGCCGGCGGGGCCCTCCTCGCCGCAGTTCCAGGACCTGTTGTCGTCGGTGCCGTCGCGGTTGCCCTCCTTGTTCGCCTCGTTGTGCTTGAAGTTGTACGAGACGAGGTCCTGCAGGGTGAAGCCGTCGTGGCAGGTGACGAAGTTGATCGAGGCGGCGGGACGGCGGCTGTCGTCCTGGTAGAGGTCGCTCGACCCGGTGAACCTGGAGCCGAACTCGGGCAACGTGGCAGCCTGCCCGCGCCACAGGTCGCGGATCGTGTCGCGGTAGCGCCCGTTCCACTCCGTCCACCGAGACGGGAAGTTACCGACCTGGTATCCGCCCGGCCCGACGTCCCACGGCTCGGCGATCAGCTTGACCTGCGACAGCACCGGGTCCTGCTGCACCAGGTCGAAGAACGAGCTCAGCCGGTCGACCTCGTGCAGCTCCCTGGCCAGCGTCGAGGCCAGGTCGAAGCGGAACCCGTCGACGTGCATCTCGATGACCCAGTAACGCAAGGAGTCCATGATCATCTGCAGGACGTGCGGCGAGCGCATGAGCAGGCTGTTGCCCGTGCCCGTGGTGTCCACGTAGTACCGCTTGTCGTTCTCGACCAGCCGGTAGTAGTTGAGGTTGTCGATCCCCCTGAGCCCCAGCGTCGGCCCCAGGTGGTTGCCCTCGGCGGTGTGGTTGTAGACGACGTCGAGGATGACCTCGATGCCCGCCTCGTGCAGCGCCCTGACCATGGCCTTGAACTCCAGCACCTGCCCGCCGCGCTGCCCCTGGCTGGAGTAGCGGTTGTGCGGCGCGAAGAAGCCGATCGAGTTGTAGCCCCAGTAGTTGGACAGGCCGCGCTGCTCCAGGATGTGGTCGGTGACGAACTGGTGCACCGGCATGAGCTCCAGCGCCGTCACGCCGAGCTTGGTGAGGTGGTCGAGGATCTCTGGGTGGCCGAGCGCCGCGTACGTGCCGCGCAGGTGATTGGGGATCTTCGGGTGGCTGATCGTCAGGCCCCGCACGTGGGCCTCGTAGATCACTGTGTCGTGGTACGGCGTCGCGGGCGGCCGGTCGTGCCCCCAGCCGAAGAACGGATTGATCACGATGGAGCGCGGCACGTACGGGGCCGAGTCCATGTCGTTGCGCGTGTCCGGCTGGCCGAACCGGTAGCCGTAGACCGCCTCGTTCCAGCTCACGCCCCCCTCGATGGCCATGGCGTACGGGTCGAGCAGCAGCTTGCCCGCGTTGCACCGCAGGCCGTGGGCCGGGTCGTAGGGCCCGTGGACGCGGTAGCCGTACCGCTGGCCCGGCCCGATCCCCGGCAGGTAGCCGTGCCAGATGAACCCGTCGACCTCGGTGAGCGGCACCCTCGACTCGACGTTGTCCTCGTCGAACAGGCACAGCTCAACCGCGTCCGCGACCTCGGTGTAGAGCGAGAAGTTCGTGCCCGCGCCGTCATAGGTCGCCCCGAGGGGATAGGGGTCACCCGGCCAGATCTCGATCATCGAGGCTCCCTTGCGGTCTCTCCCATGTTCCGTTCCCTCGCTCAACCCGACAAGCCGCTTTGTTCCTTCCACTGTCGCCACGTCATTACTCCAGCTGAAAAGGGTGAGCCGTCCCCGACGGCGCGGTATCGGAGGCGGCCCACGCATCCAGCATGGTTTGCCACAGCCGATCCTGGCTACGTGCTGGCCCATGGGCGGCTTCAGAAGGTTCTTACTCCGGGGCAACATCGTCGAGCTCGCGGTGGCGGTGATCGTCGGCGCCACCTTCAGCGGTCTGGTGCAGGCCCTCGTCACCGATCTGATCACCCCGCTGATCGGCGCCATCACGGGCGGCAGGCAGCCGAACTTCTCCGACTACTCCTTCACGATCAACGGCAGCCAGTTCAAGTACGGCGACTTCCTCAATCATCTGCTCAGCTTCCTGGTCGTCTCCGTGGTCATCTACTGGCTGATCGTGGCCCCGATGACCCGGTTGATCAGCCTGTTCGACCGGGACAAGAAGGCCGCGACCAAGCAGTGCCCCGAATGCCTCACCGACATCCCGGCAGAGGCCCGCCGGTGCGCCGCGTGCACGGTCGAGCTGGTGCCGGATTCGGAGAAGCCCACGTAGGTTTGCCCAAAGATGGCCCGCGCGGCTTTCCGGCACTTGGGCGCAGTGATGCGCGGGCAGGGTGCCGGTCCGACAAGATGGACCGATGAGCGTTGAGTTGATGGTGTGGGACGAGCCGGTGCCGATCAGCAGGGACCAGGCCCGCGCCACCTATCTGGCGGTGAAGCGCACTTCCCCCGTGGCCGGGGGAGAGGTGCCCGACGTCGCCAAGGAGCTGCCCGGGGAGGTCACGCTCTATCCGGGCCACGTGCTCGTGTCGATGGACCTGGACACGATGGACGAGACGTCCGCGCAGGTCTTCACGGTCGCCCAGGCACACGGGCTGGTCTGCTACGACCCGCAGCGCGACCTGGTGCACAACGTGGCGCCGCTCGGCGTGTACGAGGGCATGCAGCTCCACACGGGCGACGGCATGATCGTCCACGACCCGGACCTCGGCCTCGTCCACGACGTCCTGGCCACACTGTCGGCGCAGAACCCGTTCGTGGCCCTGGTCAACTTCGGCCGCCACTTCCTGCAGGTCTCCCCCGGCTACGAGCTGGAGTACAAGGAGGGCACGCTGATCCGGACCATGGTGCCCGAGCTGGAGGAGGTGCAGGCGGCCTTCAACGAGTACGCCACGGGCGACCGCTCATTCCTGAGCCGCCACGAGTGGACCTAGATCACCTGCCTGAGTAGGGCGGGATCGACGTTCCCCCCGGACAGCACAACCACCGTGCGCCCTGCCGGGACCCGGCCGGACAGGAGCGCCGCCGTGGTGACCGCCCCGCTGGGCTCGGCCACGAGCCGCGCCGACCGCGCCAGGTGGCCCATGGCGGCCCTGATCTCGTCCTCCGACACGGTGACGATCCCGTCGAGCCGCCGGCTGAGGTGCGCGAACGTCAGCTCGGACAGCCCCGTGCGCAGCCCGTCGGCCATCGTCTTGAACGTCCTGGCCGCCCCCCATTGCACCAGGTGCCCGGCGGCCAGGCTCTCCGCGGCGTCGGCGGCCAGCTCGGGCTCGACCCCGATCACCTTGGCCTCGGGCCGCAGCGCCTTGACGGCCGTGCTGACCCCGGAGGCCAGCCCGCCACCGCCCACAGGCACGAGCACCACCTCGACATCGGGCGAGTCCTCGACGATCTCCAGTCCGACGGTCCCCTGTCCCGCGATCACCAACGGATGGTCGTAGGGCGGCACCAGCGTCATCCCCCGCTCCTGCGCCAGCTTCTCGGCGACGACCTCCCGCTGCTCGGGCGGCACGATGACGGTCTCCGCGCCCCATCCTTCGATGGCGGCCAGCTTCACCTGGGGCGCCCCCTCGGGCACGACCACCACGCACGGCACCCCGAACTCCTTGGCCGCATAGGCCAGGGCCTGCCCGTGATTGCCGGACGAGTGGGTGACGACGCCGTCGGGCCGCAACGAGGCCACGGCGTTGTAGGCTCCCCGGATCTTGAACGCTCCAACGGGCTGCAGGCTCTCCGGCTTCACCCACGCCTCGCCCATCCGCACGAGCGGCGTCCGCACCGCCACTCCCTTGATTCGGCCGGCCGCGGCGCGGATGTCATCAATGGTCACGAGCTCCATGCGATCATCCTACGGACCGGCAATTGAGGCAGGATCGGGGACCATGAGAACGCTGTACCCACCCATCGAACCGTACGAGTCGGGCCTGCTGGATGTGGGCGACGGCAACCAGATCTACTGGGAGGTCTGCGGCAATCCCAACGGCAAGCCCGCCGTCATGCTGCACGGGGGCCCCGGCGGCGGGTGCACGGCCAAGCACCGGAGCCAGTGGGACCCGGAGCTCTACCGGATCGTCCTGTTCGACCAGCGAAACTGCGGCCGCAGCCTGCCCCACGCCAGCGACCCGGCCACCGACCTCGCGGCCAACACCACCTGGAACCTGGTGGCCGACATGGAGAAGCTGCGCGAGCACCTCGGCATCGACAGGTGGCAGGTGTTCGGCGGCTCCTGGGGAAGCGCGCTGGCGCTCGCGTACGCGCAGGCGCATCCCGGCCGTACGACCGAGCTGGTCCTGCGGGGGATCTTCATGCTGCGGCCCCACGAGCTGCGCTGGTTCTACCAGGAGGGCGCCTCCTACTTGTTCCCCGACCTGTGGGAGTCGTACGTGGCGCCCATTCCGCCCGAGGAGCGCGGCGATCTCATGGCCGCGTTCCGCAGGCGGCTCGAGGGAGACGACGCGGCCGCCAGGCTGGCCGCGGCCAAGGCGTGGACCCGGTGGGAGGCGGGCACGATCTCGCTTTTGCCCGACCCGGACCGGGTCGAGGAGTACGGCGAGGACAAGCATGCCGTCTGCTTCGCCCGCATCGAGAACCATTACTTCCATCACGGCGGCTGGTTCGAGCCCGACCAGCTCATCAGGGACGTACACAAGATCCGGCACATCCCCGCCGTGATCGTGCAGGGCCGTTACGACGCCTGCACGCCCATGGCCACCGCCTGGGACCTGCACAAGGCCTGGCCGGAGGCCGCCTTCCAGGTCGTCCACGACGCCGGGCACGCCTTCACCGAGCCGGGCATCACAGACCGGCTCATCGAGGCGACAGACGGCTTCTCGCGAGCCGTACCGCGGGAGTGACGGCCCCCACCACCAGCAGTGCGAACAGCGGCGCCAGCGTCAGCCCGACGAGGTAGCCCGCGACCACGTCGTGCGGATAGTGCACGCCCACGAAGACCCGCGAGAACGCCATGACCGCCGCCAGCGGCAGCACCACCCACGCGAGGGCGCGCCAGGCCAGCACGAGCGTGGCCGCGGCGCCGGCCGCGATCACCGAATGGTTGCTGGGGAAGGACCAGTCGGCGGAAGGCGGGCAGGCGGCGATCGTCGTGATCCCGCCCCGGCACGGCCGGTCCTCCCTGACGATGTTCTTGACGACCTCGCTCACGACGTACGCGAACACCACCCCGGCCGGACCCGCGATCACCAGCGCCAGGTCACGGGCCGGACCCCGCCACGCCCGGAGGGCGGCGACCGCGAACAACGCCACGAACAGGAATAACCCGGCGTCCGTCCCCACTTCGGCGAGCGTGTGCAGCCATCCAGGCGTGGTCATGGCGAAGTCGACGATGTCGCGGTACACGGGTGTCCAATCCGTTAATCAGCAGTGGACACGACCTTACGAACTATCGCCGTCAAATGCCTCGACCATATGGCCGAAATATCGGGAGAAGTCTAGAGGAGGAACTGCCGGATGAGGGCTGCCTGCTGGCTCTCCAGCTCGCCTCTGGTGATGAGTCCCCGGTCGAACGCCTCGGCGGTGGCGTCGCGGGAGGCGACGTAGTAGGCGGCCATGATCTCGCTGCGGAGCGGCGTGAACCCGCGCTCCACGCAGTCGGAGAAGATGGTGACCTTCTGGTCCACGGTGTCCGCGGCCACCGTGCAGGCCAAATCATGCTCCCTGAGCTGCTGAACCGCTTCACGGAGCGTGACCATAACGGACCCGTTGAAGTTGAAGCGAGTATCAAGGGTGATCTTCACTTTTTTACGCCTCCACAGGTTTACAACGTTCCGATCAAGGCCGCGTATTCCCAGCTCAGAGCGGGTAGGAGGGCTGTCGTGATCGGAGAGCACGTGATCGTCGGCTACACCACCGACCAGGGCGGGCGGGATGCGCTGGCCCTCGGCGCGGCGATCACACGCGTCACGGGCGGCGAGCTGACGGTGGCCACGATCTACCCGCCGGGCAGCCCGGGGCTGGCGGTGGAGGCGCAGGCCAACCTGGCGCACGCGGCCGAGGAGCTGGGGCCCACCCCGGCCGAGTACATCACGTACGAGAGCAGGGGCACGGGCCGCGGGCTTTCGGTGCTGGCCAGCCGGATCAGGGCCGACCTGATCGTGGTCGGCTCGGCGGACGGCGGCCAGCGTGGCCGCATCGCGATCGGCTCAACCTCCGACCACCTGCTCCACCTGTCGTCGGAGGCGGTCATGCTGACGCCCGCCCAGTACGTCCCCGTCAACGGGCCGGAGCGCCTCACACTCGCCTACGTGCACCGGCCGCAGTGCGACGAGGCGGTCGAACGCATCGCGCAGGCGGCGCTGCGGCTCGGCATCCCGCTCCGGCTGATCACTCTCGACCTGCGCACGGAGGACCAGGGCAAGCTCAGGGACGACCTCGCGCTGGCGGTGCGGCTGGCGTGGGAGTCCACGGGGATCGAGGCGGAGTCGGAGGTGGCCGAGGGGCACGACGTGGCCGCCGCGCTCGCGGACGTCGAGTGGGCCCCTGGCGAGTTGCTGGTGTGCGCGGCGAGCGAGGACGCGCAACCGCACCGGGTGTTCCTGGGCGAGCTGGCCATGAAGGCGCTGCGGGCCTCGCCCTGCCCGGTCATCGTGCTACCCCGCGGCTTCGCCTGACCCCCGGCGCGGATGAGGTCCGTTGGAGAGCGGGCAACGTCAACGGGCTGTGACTCGCTCGTACAGCTCCAGGTAGCGCTCCGCCATGACGGACGGCGAGAAGCGGTGCCGGGCCTCCCTGCGGCACTCCTCGGGATCGATCTCGTCCACCCGCAGCACCCACTCCGCCAGCTCCTCCTCGGAGTCGGCCAGAAACCCGGTGCGGCCGTGATCGATGATCTCGGGCAGGCAGCCGCGGCGCAGGCCGACCGGAGGCACTCCGAGCGCGAGCGCCTCGACGACGGCCGTGCCGCCCGGCTCGTCCCACTGGATCGGGAAGAGCGCGGCCCTGGCCGAGGCATAGAGGTCGTCCCTGGCCGGGCCGCCCACCGCGCCGACCCACCTGACCAGCTTCCCGTCGAGGTAGCGGGACACCTGGTCGAGGTGGTAGCGGACGTCAGGGTGGCTGTGCAGCGGGTGGTACGGGTTCTGGACGACGACGTCCAGCTCGGCGGGGGTGTCCCGGCCGCTGACCGGCCCCGCGAGCACCAGTGGGAGGCCGAGCTTCTGGCAGATCCTGGCCGCCACGTGCTGGCCCTTGAGCGCGCAGATCCGGCCCATGACCACCAGGTGCTCGCCCTGATCGACCCGCAGATCGCGGTCGGCGAGCGGGCTGGCCAGGTAGACGGCGCCGAGCGAGGCCGCGCGCAGGGCGTCGGGGGCGCGGGCGAGCTGCGACTGCGAGACGCCGTTCACCGCGATCCCCGGCGGGAAGGCGCCGTAGAAGGCCGGATGCTTGTGCAGGTCCCAGTGAAGGGTGTGCAGGACGGGCGGTCCGCCGAGCGCCGACAGCACCGCGGGCCCGACGACCTCCACATGGTCGTGGACGAGGTCGATGTCGTCGCGGGCGCGCAGCTCGGCCACCACCCTGGCCTGGTGCGCGTGCGCGATCCCCATGACCTGGTTGTACGGCTTCTGCAGCTCTGTGAACCGACCGTCGTCGAAGACGCTGATCAGCTCGTCCGCTGCGAGCGTGCTGGACCCGACGGAGGCCAGGACGACCCGCACGCCGCGCTCGCGCAGCGCGGGCACCAGCGTGGCCACCACGTTCTCGATCCCCCCGTAGCCGGGGGGCGGGACCGCGAGCCACGGCCCCGCGTTCACCAGGACTTTCATGCCACATCCTCCTCAAGCACGAGGGAGGCGAGCGGAGGTCGCTCCGCCACGGCCATGTCCACCAGGTCAACCCCTTCGAGCCCGAACTGCAGCATCGTGTGCGCTGGAGGTTCGGCCGGCAGTACCCGGCCCTGCCGCTCCAGGCGGGACCAGGCGGTGAGCATGATCTGCCCGGCCATCCGGCCGAGCGCGGCCATCGACTGGTGCGAGTGCGTACGCGTGCCCAGGTCCACCTGGGCCATCGCGTCCAGCCCGATGAGCTGGAACAGGTCGACGAGGAGCCCGAACTCCACGCCGTACTCGGTGACGAACGGCACCTGTTCCAGCACCTCGCGCCTGGCGGCGTACTCGCCGCCGAGAGGCTGGGCGAACCCGGCCAGCTCCGGCCAGAACATGTTGAGCAGGGGCCTGGCCACCAGCTCGGTCACGCGCCCGCCCGCGCCCCGGCGCACGACCCCGTCGTCGCCCGTGAACGGCCGCTCGTACATCCCCTTGACGAAGTGGATGTCGCCGTTCACCAGCAGCGGCCCCACCAGGCCGGACACGAAGTGCGCGGTGAAGTTGCGCAGGTCCGCGTCCACGAACACGACGATGTCGCCGCTGGAGGCGGCCAGCCCCTTCCACAGCGCCTCGCCCTTGCCGGTCAGCGGCGGCAGGTGCGAGAGCACCTGGTCCTGTGCCACCACGCGGGCGCCCGCTTCGCGCGCCCGTTCGGCGGTGGCGTCGGTGGAATTGGAGTCGACGACCAGGATCTCGTCGACGAGCGGCAGGCGCTCGACGAGGTCACGGCGGATCACACGGACGATGTCGCCCACCGTGAGTTCTTCGTCACGCGCCGGAAGTACGACGCTTACCGTCGTGGATCCCTTGGCCAGCATTAAGGCACCGACCGGCCACTCGGCTGCTGTGCTCGAGTGCGGACCGTACCACTCCTGGACCCTGGCCAAGGCTAGAAGATCTGTCTCCATGCAGTCAGCCCCGATCTCATGAGGTCACGACTTCTGCCCGATCTATGCGCCTTTGAACCTCATTGTTTGGCCGCGAGTAGACGTGGCATATGCCGGATTGTGTCCCCAATGACTCGCGTCGGCATCATAGGTGCCGGAAATGTCGCAGCTCGCCACGCAGATGTACTATCCGGCTTCCCCGATGTCACGATCGCTGGGATCGCCGACACCGATCCCCACAAGGCCGAGGCGCTGGCCTCAAGGCATGGCACCTCCGCCTTTGGCGGCCATGCCGACCTACTCAGTGCCGGCGGTCTTGACGCCGTCTACGTATGTGTGCCTCCTTTTGCGCACGGTAACCCGGAACAAGATGTTCTGTCGTGTAATCTGCCGATTTTTGTAGAAAAACCCCTTTCTCTCGACCTCCAAACCGCAGAAATCATCGCGTCCGAAATCGAGCGGAGATCTTTGCCGTCCGCGGTCGGCCACCATTGGCGCTATCTCGACATCGTCCAGCAGGCCCGCGACCTTCTCGCCGAGCGTCCGGTACGGCTCGCCCTGGGCCACTGGCTCGACAAGGTGCCCCCGGTCGCCTGGTGGCTGGACCCGAGCATGTCCGGTGGCCAGATCGTGGAGCAGGCGGTCCACGTACTGGACCTGGCGCGGGTCCTGGTGGGCGAGGTGACGATGGTGCACGCCGTACCCGCGGACAACAAGAGCGACGGCGAGGTGGACCGGGCGACGGCGGCGGTGCTGCGCTTCGCCGACGGCGCGGCCGGGCTGCTGGCCACCTCCTGCCTGCTCGCCCAGAAGCACCGGGTGGGCCTGGAGGTGTGCGCCGAGGGCCTCGCGCTGGAGCTCAGCGAAACGCGGCTGCTCGTGGACGGCGAACGGGTGATCGAGGACGACGGCCTGGCGAAGACGCGGGTGGATCGGGAGTTCATCAACGCCGTGCAGGGTAAGGACGCCGACGTACGCGTGCCGTACGGTGAGGCCCTGCGGACCCATCGCCTGGCGCTGGCGCTCGCACGGTCCGCTGCCGAACGGAGGCCGGTGATGCTCAATGAGTGCGAGGGAGCGCCGTCGCCTGGACTGAGGAGCGGCGGGAGCGAAGCGACCAAAGCGACGAGGGAAGGCGACGGCTCCCCAGCGACCGAGCCGCCTCACGGAGTGAGGCCATGAACGCAGTGCTCAGCATTGAGGGGCCCGGCGAGGTTTGCCTGGTGCAGGAGAAGCTGCCCGAGATCCCCGAGGGCGGGTTCATGGTGGCGACCACCCACAGTGGCGTCTCGGCCGGCACCGAGCTGACCTACGTCAAGGGCACCAACCCCTACCTGTCCTCGAGCTGGGATCCGGCGCTCGGGCTGTTCACGGAGGGCGCGCCGTCGGTGAGCTATCCCGTGCGCGGCATCGGCTACATGCAGGTCGGCCTGGTGGTGGAGACGCGCACGCGGGCGGTGAGCGAGGGCGCGCTGGTCGCGATGTGCTACGGGCACCGCACGGCATACGTGGCGGACCCGATGAACGACAGGTTCGTGGCGCTGCCCGACGACCTCGACCCGGTACTCGGCGTCTACGTCGCCCACATGGGCCCGATCTGCGCCAACGGCCTCCTGCACGCCGCCCACGACCTGCACGGCCCGGCCGTGCAGCAGCTCGGCGACGGCGTGCGCGGTCGGCGGGTGGCGGTCGTGGGCGCCGGCGTGGTCGGGCTGCTGACGGCCTGCTTCGCCATGTCCTGCGACGCGGCCGAGGTCGTGGTCGTGGACGAGACCCCGGCCAGGCTCGCGGTCGCCGAAGCGCTCGGCGCGAACGTCCTGGCGGCCGACAACGATCCGGCGATGGACCTGAAGCGCCGCTGGCGGCACGGCCGCGACGACCGGGGCGCCGACGTGGTGTTCCAGTGCCGGGGCCAGACCAGGGCGCTGGCGCTCGGCCTCAGGATGCTCCGCCCCCAGGGCACGCTGGTGGATCTCGCCTTCTACACCAAGGGCGCGGATGAGGTGCGGCTTGGCGAGGAGTTCCACCACAACGGGCTGACGGTGCGCTGCGCCCAGATCGGCCGGGTGCCGCGCGGCCTGGCGCACGCCTGGGACAGGGAGCGGCTCTCGCACGAGACGATCTCCCTGCTGAGGCGGCACGGCACGCGGCTACGCGAGCACGTGATCACTGACCTCGTCGGCTTCGCCGAGGCCCCCCAATTCCTTTCCGAGCTCGCGTCCAGACGCCGGCAGACCCTTCAGGCCGTGCTCTGCGACCACGTCGAGGATGAGAGCGGCTGACCAGCTGAAGTCGCGGCAGCCGTGGCCGTGCAACGTGAACGGGTCGAAGTACTCGCGGAACCCGGCGTGCGAGACCGCGTTGATCATCCCGTCGGCGACCAGGCCGGCCAGGTCGGGACGGCGTTCGTTGAGCCCCTGCCACACCAGCCAGGTGAGGTTGATCCAGCTCGGGCCGCGCCAGTAGCGGGCCGGGTCGAACTCGGGCGCCGCCGGGGAGTAGCTGGGCAGCGCCCCGTCCTTGAGCGAGAAGCGGTCGAGCGCGGTCGAGATCAGCGCGTCGGCGACCTCGGCGGGCAGGCCGGGGAGCATGAGCGGGGTCAGCCCCGCGGTGCTGTTCGAACGGATCAGCTCGCCGGTGCGCACGTCGCGGGCCTGGAAGAGGCCGCCGTCGAAGAGGTGCTCGACCATGGCGGCGGTCATCGCGGCCGCCTCGCGCTCGTGCGGCTCGGGGTCGAGGCCGAGCACGTCCGCGATCTTGGCCAGCGTCGCTTCCGCGGCCCCGTACGCGGCGTTGAACAGCGGGCACTCGACGTGGAACTCCCCCGGCCTGCGGTAGCCGGAGTCGCGGTAGGCACGGGCGAGCGAGACGTACCGCTCGTAGTCGCGGTCGGTGGGCCGCTCGTCGGCGCTGACCGTGGCGAGGTCCCTGCGGACGAAGCCCGCGGTGGCGGACCGCACGGCCTGCAGCGGCAGGTCCCAGGCCGGGCTGTTGTCCATGCCCGACTCCCAGGGGTGCACGATCGAGATCAGCCCTTCAGGCGAGCGCCTGGCCGCGCGCAGGAACTCCTGCTGCGCCACGAGCCGCGGGTAGATCCGGCGCAGGAACGCGGTGTCGGGCTCGGCCAGGTGCGTCTTCCACGCGGCCAGCGCGTGGACCGGCGGCTGGATGATGCCGGAGGTCGCCGACCCGGAGGGAGCGCGGGACTCCCAGAACTCCGGCCCCGGGAAGTATGCGCCCTCCGGCACCGTGGGGTTGAACACGATGTGCGGCACCCTGCCGTCGCGCCACTGCGCGCCGAACAGGGAGAGCAGCTCCACCCTGGCCCTTCGCGGCGACCACCGGGCGTTCCCGATCGCGATGAAGGCCGAGTCCCAGCTCCACTGATGCGGGTACAGACGGCGGGAGGGAACCGTGTAGCCGCCGTCCCAGTTCGCCACCAGGACACGCACGGCGTCGCGAAGGATCATAGGTATTTCCTGACGAAGGCTGCGGTTTGGGGAAGGACGATCTCGGGCTCACCCCGCAGGCGGCATTCCAGGGCGAGGTAGCCGTCGTAGCCGACGGAGTCCAGCGTGGCGAGCTGCGCACCCCAGTCGAGGTGGCCGGTGCCCGGCTGGTTCCTGTTGGACTCGCTGATCTGCATGTGCGCGATGTAGGGGGCGGCCTCGGCCAGGGAGCGGCAGGGGTCGTCCTCCTCGATGTTCATGTGGTACGTGTCGCCGACGACCCTGATCGAGTCCATGGAGCAGTAGGAGACGGCCTCGGCCAGGGTGTTGACCATGTGGTTCTCGTACCGGTTGAGCGGCTCCAGCATGATCAGAACGCCGTTGCGCTGCGCGTGCTCGCCCAGGATGCCCAGCGCCTCGGTCAGCACCTCGCGGTCCTCCTCGGGACTGCGCGGCGGCTCGAACGGCGGCAGCCGGCGCGAGAACTGCCCCCAGGAGGCGGGCGTCATGACACCGATGCCGCCCAGCTCGCCGATCACCGTGAGCTGCGACCTGAGCTGCTGGATGGCGTCCTTGCGTTTGGCCGCGTCGAAGTCGCCGATGAAGTGCGGCATGTCCACGCAGACCGTCGGCATGACCACGCCGTCGGCCTTGGCCCGCTTGAGCTCGGTCAGGCGGCCCGCGAAGTGGAAGTCTCCCTTGCCGCGCAGCTCGATGGCGTCGAACCCGGCATCGACCGCGAACGCGAACTTCTCCTGCAGCGTGCGGCCGGGCAGAAGCTGCTCCTGGACGGCGAGCTTCACTGTCACTCCTCGAAGGTGAAGACGAGCTGGAGCACCTCGGACTGGTGCTTGTCGATCAGGTCGAAGGCCTCTGCGGCCCTCTCGACGGGGACGACGTGGCTGATCAGATCACCGACCTCGACCTGGCCCTCGTGCACGAGAGCCATGAAGGTGCGCTGCAGGCGCTCGACGTCCCACCGGTGCGCCAGCCACGAGGCGACGCCGCCGATCTGGGAGGAGACGAGCTGCACCTGGTTGTGGTGGAACTCCTCGCCCAGCCGCAGCCCGACGCCGTCGCCCTGGTAGAACCCGGCGGCCACGACCCTGCCGCCCTTGCGGACGGTCCTGATGGCTTCGTGCAGGCCCTGGTGGGTGCCGCTCAGCTCGATCACGCTGTCGGCGCCCTCGATGCGCTTGCGCATGTACTCGGCCACGGAGCCCGCGCGCACGTCGATCACCTCTGCCGCGCCGAACTTCCTGGCCAGCTCCAGCCGGTCGGGGATGGCGTCGGCCGCGAGCACCCTGGCGCCGCTCAGCACGGCCAGGCGGGTGGCGAGCAGCCCGATGACGCCCTGCCCGAAGATCGCGATCTGGTCGCCGAGGTGCACGTCGGCCGCGTGGACGGCGTTGAGCGCGATGGCGCCCACGCGCGCGAACACCCCGGTCAGCGGGTCGGCACCGGGCGGCAGCACGTGGCCGACGAGCTTCTCGGCCGGGACGACGGCCTCGGCACGATGACCCCAGATGCCCCACACGATGCTGCCGACAGGGGGATCCGCGACGTCGGACGCCGCCTCGACCACCTCGCCGACCTCCTGGTAGCCCCAGCCGGTCAGCGGGTAGGCGTGGGTCTGACCGTCGACGAAGAGCCGGCGCTCGGTGTCCCAGTGGCGGTTGAGATATGGATTTGTGCCGCGATAGGCGGTGAGCTCGGTGCCTGCCGAGACGCCGGAATAGATCGTACGGACTCGTACTGAGCCCGGCACCAGGTCGGCGGGTGACTCCAGGCTGACGCGGACACGGCCTGGCTCTTCAAAGGTGATGACGCGCATTCCCCATCACTTACGCTTATTGATCAAACAAAAGTCAAAGATTTAGTACTTGTTTGCATACGATAGTTGCGCTCGGAACACTCTTAAGTCTACGACTTCAGCCGGTAAGCGCTGCTGCAATTGGGGTTTCTGCCAGCGTGTCTTCCGGAAAGCGACCTTATCGGCAAAGCTCACCTAGCCTCACACCTGGGGTTTCTAGGGCGTGAGCCGACCTCCGGATGACCGAAATCGCATAAAGTAGATCTTTTTGCGGAGAAGATCCCGATCTGTGCGCGTAGGCACGGAGTGAGTACAGACCGGTCTCGTATCGACTACCGCACGTTGCCGGGATCACGGCGAGGGTAAGGGCGGCATATCCCCTACCGGAGGAGCGTGCCATGCCGAAGAAGGTAACCGCCGTCCTCTCCCTCGCGCTGCTGGCAGCCGCTTCGCTGGCGGCGTGCGGCGACGGCGGTGGCGAGTCGTCCGCGAGCAACCAGATCACCGTCTGGACCGAGGAGAACCTCAACGACCGGATGGCCGTACAGAACCAGATCGTCGCCGAGTTCACCAAGAAGACCGGGATCAAGGTCAAGCTGGTCGGCGTGGCCGAGGACCAGTTCAGCCAGACCATGACGGCCGCCGCCGCGGCCGGAGACCTGCCGGACGTGATCGGCGCCCTGCCGCTGTCGGCCGTGCGCGAGCTGGAGGCCAACGACCTGCTCGACACCGAGACTCCGGGCAAGGTCGTCGATCAGCTCGGCAGGGACTCGTTCTCGCCGCGGGCCCTGGAGCTCGACAGCTCGGGGGGCAAGCTGCTCGCGGTGCCCAGCGACGGGTGGGCGCAGCTCATCCTCTACCGCAAGGACCTGTTCGAGAGGGCGGGGCTGCAGCCGCCCGACACGTACGAGCGGCTGGAGGCGGCCGCCGCCAAGCTCAACACGGGAGGGGTCGCGGGCATCACGCTGGCGATCGCGCCCAAGGACTCGTTCACCGCGCAGAGCTTCGAGCACGTCGCGCTGGCGAACGGCTGCCAGCTGGTCGACAATTCCGGAAATATCACCCTTGACTCGCCGCAGTGCGTGAGGGCGTTCGAGTTCTACGCGAAGCTGGCGAAGGACTACTCCGTCAAGGGCAAGCAGGACGTCGATTCCACCAGGGCCACCTACTTCTCGGGCAAGGCGGCCATGACCATCTGGTCGTCCTTCATCCTGGACGAGCTGGCGGGCCTGCGTAAGGACGCGCTGCCGAGCTGCCAGGAGTGCCGCGCCGACCCGCAGTGGCTGGCCAAGAACACCGGGGTGGTCACGGCGCTGAAGGGGCCCGACGGGAGCACGCCCGCGCAATACGGCGAGATCGTCTCGTGGGCGATCACCCGTGACGCCGCCAAGGACTCCGCGGCCAAGTTCGTCGCGTACATGATGAACGAGGGTTACGAGGGCTGGATCGGCATGGCGCCGGAGGGCAAGTTCCCGATCCGCAAGGGCTTCGAGGACAAGTGGAACAAGCTGCCCGCCGGGGTCGACTCCAAGAAGCCGCTGGCCGACATCTACCCGGCCGACGTGCTCGACGCCCTGCGCAAGAGCCCCGACACGTTCGCCCGCTGGGGCATCCCGCAAGGCCAGGGCAAGCTGGTCGGCGCCATCATGGGCGAACTGCCCGTGCCCAAGGCGCTGAGCGGGGTCGTGGACGGGTCGCTGACCCCGCAGGCCGCCGCCACACAGGCCAAGACGGACGTTGAGACGATCAAGCGCGGGATCCGGCAGTGACCCGCACGCTTCGGCAGCAGGAGGGGCGGGCCGGGCTCGCGCTCATCTCGCCCACGCTCATCATCACGCTGGTCGTGGTGGTGCTGCCGTTGCTGTGGGCGATCATGCTGGCGTTCCAGGACGCGCGGCTGATCAACATCAGGCGGGCGGGCCTCTTCGGGCACTACACGCTGGAGAACTTCTCGTACGTCGTCTCCGAGCCCGGCTTCTGGTCGTCCCTGGTCAACACGCTCGTCTACACCGTCGCCGGGACGGCGTTGTCGATCGCGATCGGGCTGGTGACGGCGCTGGCCCTCCGGGACAGGTTCAAGGGGCGGACCCTGGTCAGGGCCTCGATCCTGATCCCGTACGTGGCGCCCGTGGTGGCCGTGGCCTTCCTGTGGGAGACGATGCTCAACCCCCAGTACGGCATCGTCAACACCTGGCTCCACGAGCCGATCGCATTCCTCACCCAGGCGAAGGGCGAGTTCCTCGGCGTGCAGGTGCCGGTGGCGCTGTTCACGGTGATCGCCTTCGAGGCGTGGCGGTATTTCCCGTTCGCGTTCCTGTTCATCCTGGCCAGGCTGCAGGCGCTGCCCGCCGAACTGGACGAGGCGGCGGTGGTGGACGGGGCCACGCCGACCCAGCGGTTCCGTTACGTGATCATGCCGCAGCTCTGGCGGATCATCGCGCTGCTGTCGGTGCTGCGGTTCGTGTTCACGTTCACCAAGTTCGACGACGTCTACCTGCTGACCGGCGGCGGAGCCGGGACCGAGGTGGTCAGCGTGCGGGTCTACAACTTCCTGACCGCACGCGACGACATCGGCGCCTCGGCCGCGCAGGCGATCGTGCTGGCGGTCTTCCTGGTCGTGTTCCTGACCATCTACCTGCGGTTCTTCGGCGGGGGTGAAGGTGAGCAGAGATAGGTTCGAGCGCGCGCTCTTCCGAGTGCTGAAGCCGCTGGTCATCGTGGTGCTCTTCCTGATGACCGCGTTCCCGTTCTTCTACATGGTGATGTTGTCCGTACGCGACATCCAGGAGCTCATCCTGGACCCCGGCTCGCTCTGGCCGCGCAGCTTCACCCTCGACACGTACGTGGACGTACTGACCAAGCAGGGTTTCCTGACCTTCCTCAGGAACAGCGCGATCGTGGCGGTCGCCTCGGTGGCGTTCACGCTCCTGATCTCGATCCCGGGCGCGTACGCGGTCGCGCGGCTGCGTTTCTTCGGGCGGCGGAAGGTGCACTTCCTCTTCCTGGCGGTGTACCTGTTCCCGGCGATCGTGCTGGCCATTCCGCTGTTCGTGCTGTTCACGATGCTGGGGCTGAGGGGGTCGCTTTTCGGGCTAATCGCCGTGTATATCGCGCAAACCGTCCCCGTCACGGTATACATGCTCCGCAACTACTTCGAGACCGTGCCGCAGAGCGTGGAGGAAGCGGCCGCGATCGACGGGTGCACGAGGCTGTCGACCATCTGGCGCGTGGTGCTGCCGCTGTCCAAGCCCGCGCTGATGGCCACCGGCCTCTACGCGTTCATGATCGCGTGGAACGAGTTCCTGTTCGCCCTGCTCTTCCTCGTGGAGAAGCGGGAGAGCTGGACCGTTTCCCTGGGGCTCTCTCAACTGGCGGGCAGCATAGAGATCCCCACAACGGTCCTGATGGCAGGATCGGTGGTGCTGACGCTGCCCATCGTGATCGTGTTCTTCGCCAGTGAGCGACTGCTGACGGAGGGCCTCACGGCGGGAGCAGAGAAGGGATAGATCATGCTGACGGCAGGGCAGATCCTCCAGCTCATCCGCAATGGCACCTGCCGTACACGCAAGGAACTCATCGAGTACACCGGGCTGTCCCGATCGACGATCACCGATCGGGTCGACCGGCTCATCGACGCCGGATACATCCATGAGTCCGGCGTCGGCACCTCCGGGGGCGGGCGACCGCCCTCGGTGCTCGACGTGGACGCCACCAGGCGCCTGATGCTGGTGGCGGACCTGGGCGCCACCCATGCCAGGGTGGCGCTCACCGACCTGGCCGCCAGGCCAATGGCCGAGGAGAGCACTGAGATGCGCATCGAGCTCGGGCCCGAGGCCGTCCTGTCGTGGGTGCGGCAGGCGTTCCAGCGGATGCTCGACAGGACCGGGCGGCCGGCGAGCGAGGTGTGCGGCATCGGGCTCGACGTGCCCGGCTCCGTGGACCACACCAGCGGGCGGGTGATCAGATCGTTCCTCATGCCGGGGTGGGACGACTATCCGGTGGGCGGGGCGATCGGGGAGACGTACGACGTGCCCATCCTGGTCGAGAACGACGCCAACGCGATGGCGCTGGGCGAGTGGTGGTCGTCGTGGCGGGACACGGACTCGCTGATCCTCATCAAGGTGTCGACCGGCATCGGCACCGGCATCGTTCTCGATGGGCAGATTTATCGGGGAGTCGAGGACGCCGCCGGAAACATCGGGCATGTGCGGTTGCGCGAGACCGACGACCAGGTGTGCACGTGCGGTTCCCGCGGTTGCGTGGCCTCGCTGGCCAGCGGCCACGCCCTCGCCGTCGACCTGGGTCAGGAGTCCAGCCGCGACGTGGTGCGCCTCGTGCAGGCCGGCGACCCCGAGGCCATCGCGCGCACTCAGGAGGCGGGCCGCACGCTGGGCATCGTGCTGGCCACCGCGGTCAGCCTGCTCAACCCGGGCGTGCTGGTGCTGGCCGGGGACATGGCGGAGACCAGGGAGCACTATCTGACGGGCATCCGGGAGATCGTCTACCGCCGCAGCCTGCCGTACACGACCAGGAATCTGGAGATCGTCCCCACCTCGCTGGGAGGCCAGGCGGGGATCGTGGGTATGGCGGTGATCGTGATGGAGCACGTGCTCTCCCCCGCCTCCGTGGACGCGGCCCTGACCGCCCCTACGGACGCGGCGAGCTGACCGGTCAGCCGAGTGCGCGCCGCAGAGCCTCGGGCGCTCGCACGAGCGAGGGGCCGTACCAGGTGAGCAGCCGCCCGCTGACCAGCGCACAGCTGAGCCCGGGGAAGCACTCCGGGCCGTCCGTCTCCGAGAACGCGTAGGGCTCGTCGGGCAGCACCACCAGGTCTGGCCGCCGCTCGACCAGCTCGGGCAGCGGGATCTTGGGGTATCGCTCCTCGTGACCCGCGTAGAGGTTGTCCACGCCGAGGTGCCTGAGCACGTCGCCGGTGAACGTGTCGCGCCCCACCACCATCCACGGCCGCCGCCAGATCGGGACGATGGCCGTCCTCCTCGGCCCTTCCGCGGGCGCCTGCCACGCCTCCTCCGCAGCGTCCAGCCACGCGGGGCGTCCGGTACGGCACGCCTCCCTGAACATGCGATCCAGCGAGGCGAAGGCCTCCTCGAGGGTCTCGATCCTCGTCACCCAGACCGCGATGCCCGACTCGCGCAGGGTCTCGATGTCGGGCGCGCGGTTCTCCTCGGCGTTGGCCAGGACCACGTCGGGCCTGAGCCGCCTGATCGCGTCGAGGTCCGGGTTCTTGGTACCCCTGACTCTGGCCACGTCGAGCTCGGCGGGGTGCGAGCACCAGTCGGTCGCCCCCACCAGCGCCTCCGGCACGGTCGCGGCCACCGACTCGGTCAGCGAGGGCACCAGGGACACGATCCGCCGCACGGTATCGGGAATCTTCAGGGGCACACCGGTGTCGTCCACATCTAGATTCAACCGAATGTCGGTCTGTAACCGTAGAATCCAAGGCGAAGATCGTTAACTCTTGATCGGGGGAATGACGGTTGGAGAGAGAGTCACCAGCCTTCGATCCGCACACGCCCAACGTTGCCCGGCTCTACGACTACTTCCTCGGTGGCAAGGATCATTTCCCGGCCGATCGGGCGGCGGCGGCGAAGATCCTCCAGGTGGCTCCGGAGTTACGCGCGGCGGTCAGGGCCAACCGGGCGTTCATGAGGCGGGCGGTGCGCTTCCTCGCCGGGTCCGGCGTCACACAGTTCCTCGACATCGGCACGGGGCTGCCGGGCCAGGACAACGTGCACGAGGTGGCCAGGGAGATCACCCCTGAGGCCAGGGTGGTCTACGTCGATCGTGATCCCGTGGTGCTGGTGCATGCCAGGGCGCTGCTGGCCGGCCAGGGCGGTACGACCGCGGTGGGCGGCGACCTCCGCAAGCCCGACGAGATCCTGAAACATCCTGACGTGATGGAGGCGATCGACTTCAGCCGCCCCGTCGGCGTGCTGCTGACGGCGATCATGCATTACATCAGCGACTCCGACCGGCCCCATGAGCTCGTCGCGAGCCTGCGCGACGCCATGGCCCCGGGCAGCTACCTCGTCATGTCCCACGGCACCAGCGACGCCCGCACCGCGGCGGTGGACACGATCACCGAGGTCTACGAGAGCACCGACGCCCCGCTCACGCTCAGGAGCCGCGAGCGGATCGCGGCGCTGTTCGAGGGGTTCGAGCTGGTCGACCCCGGCCTCGTCTGGCTGCCGGAATGGCGTCCCGACCAGGCCGACACGATCGACTTCGCCGACGGCCCCGAGTCGTCGCTGATCTTCGGCGGCGTCGGCAGGAGGGGCTGAGCTGATGGACATCGGGCTGGCCGTTCCCCAGTTCGGCAGGTTCGCCGCGCTGTCCAGCGTGTCGCGGGTGACGCGGGAGGCCGACTCGATGGGGTTCGCCGGTCTGTGGGCGGGCGACCGGCTGATGACACCGCTGCGGCCGAAAGACCGCTATCCGGGGGGCGACATGCCGGAGGCGCACCGGGTGTTCCTGGATCCGTTCGCGGTGCTGTCGGTGGCCGCTTCCGCGACGTCCTCCGTACGGCTGGGCACGAGCGCGCTGAACGCCTGCTGGTATCCCCCCGTGGTCCTGGCCCGCTCGCTCACCACGATCGACCATCTCAGTGGCGGGCGGCTCGTCGCCGGCCTCGGTCTGGGCTGGTCGTCCGACGAGTACGCCGCCGCGGGGGTGCCGTGGCAAGGGCGGGCGAAACGCTACGACGCCACCCTGGACGCGCTGGAGGTGATCTGGGGCACCGACCCGGTGTCGTTCGAGCACGAGCTGTGGACGATCGTGCCCAGCCACATCGAGCCCAAGCCCGCCAGCCGGCCGCCGCTCTACCTGGCCGGGTTCGCCGAGCCCGCGCTGCGCCGCATCGGCCGCCGGGCCGACGGCTGGCTCACGGCGGCGCTCCCGATCCCCATGCTCGCCGCGATGTGGCGGACGGTGTGCCGGAGCGCCGAGGAGGCCGGGCGCGATCCCGCCGCGCTACGCATGGTGCTGCGCGCCAACCCGGTCATCACCGATCAGGGCGCTCCGCCCAGGAGCGGCACGGTCGCCCAGGTCTCCGCGTACCTCGCCACCGCGGCGGAGGCCGGGGTCCACGAGATCATCCTGGACCTCCAGCACACCGCCACGAGCGACGAGCACCTGCTGGACCTGGCCGGCGACTTCCAGGCTCGCTTGAACGCGGCGCCGTAGGCAGCGGGGCGCGCGGCTTACTTGAGCGCGGTTTACTTGACGCGGCTTACTTGAGCGCGGACAGCGCGGCCTCGTAGTCGGGCTCCTGCGTGATCTCCGGCACCAGCTCGGAGTAGACCACCTTGTTGTCGCCGTCGAGCACGACCACGGCACGCGCGGCCAGCCCGGCCAGCGGCCCCGACTCCTGCGCCACGCCGTAGTCGGCCAGGAACTCGCGGCCCCGCATGAGCGAGAGCATGGTCACGTTGTCGAGCCCCTCGGCGCCGCAGAACCGCTTCTGCGCGAAGGGCAGGTCGGCGGAGACGCAGAGCACGGCCACGTCGGGGTGGTCGGCGGCCACCTGGTTGAAGCGGCGCACGGACGCGGCGCAGACGCCGGTGTCGACGCTCGGGAAGATGTTGAGCACCTTGGTCTTCTGGCCGAAGTCCCCCAGCGACTGCTCGGCGAGGTCGCCGGCCACCAGCTTGAACGCGGGCGCGCTGTCGCCGGGCTTCGGGAAGGTGCCGCCTACGGCGATGGGGTTGCCCTTGAAAGTGACGTCGGACATGAAAGCCTCCTGGTTAGCGATGTTCCCGCCTCGTGATCCTATCCGCGCCGTCCGCTCGCCCCGCTCCCCGCCCGCGTGTCCCCCGCGCGCACGATCGCATGCCACCCGTATCGGCCAGCGCGGCGTGCGCTGGTCAGGCCCAGTTGTTGCGGGCGGCGTGCCAGCCGAGTTGTGCGCGGGTGCGCACCCCCGCCAGGTCCATCAGCGCCCGCAGCCGCCGCTGGAGCGTGCGCAGCGACAGGTCGAGCTGCCCCGCCACCGCCTCGTCGGGTAACACGTAGATCTTCCCGTCGGCCTGCAGGACCTGGACGCCGCCCTGGGCGCCGTCCGGCCGGTCCACGTTGACGACCTTCTGATCGACATAGTGGACCCGGTCGCCGGTGATGAGGGTGATCTCCGTCTCCTGGGGCGCGGGCTCCCGCGAGTCCGCGTGCGCGCCCGTGGGTACGGCCAGCGCCGTCGCCGCGAGCGCGGCTGCGGTCAGCGCTCTGGCGGGGAAATTGAGGGGCATGGGGTGGATTCCACCCTTGCGGCCATGCCCCCGGGAAGGTCATCGGCGTGGCGAAAACCCGCCCTGGCGGAAGCCCGTCACAAGGCCTCGACGGGATGCCCGGTGCGGATCAGACGTTGCGGCGGTACTGCCCGCCCGCCTCGAACAGCGCCTCCGTGATCTGGCCGAGCGAGCAGTGGCGGGCCGCCTCCATCAGGACCTCGAACGCGTTCCCGTCCGACATCGCCACCTCGCGCAGCCGGGCGAGCTGGGCGGGGCCCTCGGAGCGGTTTCGCTCGTGGAAGGCGCGCAGCCGGTCGAGCTGGGAGCCCTTCTCCTCCTCGGTGCCCCTGGCCAGCTCCAGCTTGTGCTCCGGCGGCTGCTCGTCCCCGTTGCGGAACGTGTTCACCCCGATGATGGGCAGCGAGCCGTCGTGCTTGCGCATCTCGTACAGCATGGACTCGTCCTGGATCTTGCCGCGCTGGTAGCCGGTCTCCATGGCTCCCAGCACGCCGCCCCGGTCGGACAGCCGCTCGAACTCGCCGAGCACCGCCTCCTCCACCAGGTCCGTCAGTTCCTCGACGATGAACGAGCCCTGCAGCGGGTTCTCGTTCTTCGCCAGACCCCACTCGCGGTTGATGATGAGCTGGATCGCCATGGCCCTTCGCACCGAATCGGCCGACGGGGTGGTCACGGCCTCGTCGAAGGCGTTGGTGTGCAGGCTGTTGCAGTTGTCGTAGATGGCGATCAGGGCCTGGAGGGTGGTGCGGATGTCGTTGAAGTTCATCTCCTGGGCGTGCAGAGATCGGCCCGAGGTCTGGACGTGGTACTTCAGCTTCTGCGAGCGCTCGGCGGCGCCGTACCGCTCCCTCATGGCCACCGCCCAGATGCGGCGGGCCACGCGCCCGAGCACGCTGTACTCGGGGTCCATGCCGTTGGAGAAGAAGAACGACAGGTTCGGGGCGAAGTCGTCGATCTTCATGCCCCTGGCCAGGTACGCCTCCACGTACGTGAAGCCGTTGGCCAGGGTGAAGGCGAGCTGACTGATCGGGTTGGCCCCTGCCTCGGCGATGTGGTAGCCGGAGATCGAGACCGAGTAGAAGTTGCGCACGCCGTTCTGGATGAACCACTCCTGGATGTCGGCCATCATCCTGAGCGAGAACTCGGTGGAGAAGATGCAGGTGTTCTGGCCCTGGTCTTCCTTGAGGATGTCGGCCTGGACCGTGCCCCTGACCGTGGCCAGCGTCCTGGCGCGCAGCTCGGCGGCCTCCTCGGCCGACGGCGCGTGCCCGTGCTCCGCCTGGAAGCGGTCGAGGGCCTGGTCGACGGCGGTGTTGAGGTAGAAGGCCAGGATCGTGGGCGCGGGGCCGTTGATCGTCATGGACACGGACGTGTTGGGCGCCGACAGGTCGAACCCGTCATAGAGCACCTTCATGTCGTCGAGCGTCGCGATGGATACCCCTGAGGTGCCGACCTTTCCGTAGATGTCGGGCCGGAGGTCCGGGTCGTGGCCGTACAGCGTCACCGAGTCGAACGCCGTGGACAGCCTGGTCGCGGGCTGGCCCTCGGACAGCAGCTTGAAGCGCCTGTTGGTGCGGAACGGGTCACCCTCCCCCGCGAACATCCTGGTCGGGTCCTCGTCGTCACGCTTGAACGGGAACACCCCGGCCGTGAACGGAAACGCCCCCGGGAGGTTCTCGCCGCGCAGGAACCTCAGCAGGTCGCCGTGGTCGCTGTAGCGGGGCAGGGCCACGCGCGGGATGCGGTTTCCCGAGAGGGTCTCGCGCCAGAGCGGGGTGTGGATCTCGCGGTCGCGGACCTTCACCACCAGCTCGTCGGCGGTGTAGCGCTCCTTGACGGCCGGCCAGGTGTCGAGCAGGGCCCGGCTCTCGTCGGTGAGCTCCCGGTCCGCCTGCGCCTCCAGTTCCTCGAGCCGCGCGTCGTCCAGGAGAGTGCGCACGGCGGCGAGCTGCTGGCGGCGGCGGGCGACCTCGGCCTGGGCGAGCGTCTCCGTGTGGTACGCGCGCACGGTGTCGGCGATGTCGGCCAGGTACCGGACCCGGGCGGGCGGGACGATGGCGGCCGACGCCTGCGAGGTGCGCCCGGACACCTGGGACAGCAGCCCGGGCCCCGAGTCGGCCAGCAGGAGAGGCTTGAGGTGCTGGTAGAGGGCGGTGACCCCGGCGTCGTTGTAGCGGGCGGCGATGGTGCCGAAGACCGGCATGTCCTCCGGCCTGACGCTGAATGCCTCGCGGTTGCGTACGAGCTGGCGACGCACGTCACGCAGGGCGTCCTCCGCGCCACGCCGCTCGTACTTGTTGATCACCACGGCCTCGGCGAAGTCCAGCATGTCGATCTTCTCGAGCTGTGAGGCCGCTCCGAACTCGGGCGTCATCACGTAAACGGGCACGTCCACGTGCGGCACGATCCCGGCGTCGCCCTGGCCGATGCCGGGCGTCTCCACGATCACCAGGTCGTAGCCCGCGGCACGGCAGGCGGTGATCACGTCGTCGATGCAGGCCGGCACCTCGTTGGCCGCGCCTCTGGTGGCCAGGGAGCGGAAGTAGGTCTGAGGGCTCAGGCTGTTCATCCTGATGCGGTCCCCCAGCAGCGCGCCGCCGCCGCGCCTGCGGGTGGGGTCGATGGCGACGACCGCGATGCGCAGCTTGTCGTCGTTGTCGACGCGGAACCTGCGTACGAGCTCGTCAGTCAGCGAGGACTTGCCCGAGCCGCCTGTGCCCGTGATGCCGAGCACGGGAGCGCGCTTCTCCGTACCGGCGGCTTTGAGGCCCTCGACCAGCTCAGCGGTGGCGCGGCCCGACTCGATGAGCGTGATCGCCCGGGACAGCGCCGCCTGGTCACCCGAGACCACGGCCTCCACCGACGGCGGGTCGCCCAGCTCGACGTCACAGTCCTCGATCAGCTTGTTGATCATGCCGGGGAGCCCGTACTTCTGGCCGTCCTCGGGCGAGAAGATGCGGGTGACGCCGCGCGAGTGCAGCAGCTCGATCTCCTCGGGGACGATCACGCCCCCGCCGCCGCCGTACACCTTGACGTGCCCCGCCCCGCGCTCGCGCAGCAACTCCACGAGGTACGTGAAGAACTCCACGTGCCCGCCCTGATAGGAGCTGATCGCCACCCCCTGGACGTCCTCCTGGATGGCGGCGGTGACGATCTCGTCGACCGAGCGGTTGTGCCCGAGATGGATGACCTCGGCGCCCTGTGACTGGAGGATGCGCCGCATGATGTTGATCGCCGCGTCGTGGCCGTCGAACAGGGCCGCGGCGGTCACGAAGCGCACTGGGTGTTCCGGGACGTGCACGCCTATTCACTCCTTCGTGAGGGCTCTCCTTCGAAAGATACTAGGACGTCCTACTATTTCGATAGTATGACGTCCTACTATTTGCCGTGTCCGTCTGGGGTAGAGGGCTCCAGGGGGTGAGGCCGAATGCGTGCGCTGACATTCGCGCCGGGCAAGAAGGGGACGCTCGCCGTCGAGGAGGTGCCAGATCCCACGCCAGGCAAGGGCGAGCTGCTCGTGCAGGGGCTGGCGCTGGGCGTCTGCGGGACCGACAGGGAGCTGACGACGGCCGAGTACGGCTGGCCGCCGCCAGGCAGTGAGCGGATGGTCATCGGGCACGAGTCGCTCGGCCGGGTGCTGGAGGTGCCCGAGGGGTCCGCGTACTCGCCGGGCGACCTGGTGGTGGGCGTGGTACGACGGCCCGACCCCGTGCCGTGCGGGGCGTGCGTACGGGGCGAGTTCGACATGTGCCGCAACGACCGCTACACCGAGCGGGGCATCAAGCAGCTCGACGGGTACGGCTCCGAGCGCTGGACGGTCGAGGCCGGTTACGCCGTGCGGCTGGATCGTTCGCTGGAGAGCGTCGGCATGCTGGTCGAGCCCGCCTCGGTGGTCGCCAAGGCGTGGGAGCAGATCGAGCGGATCGGGTCGCGAACCTGGTTCGAACCCCGGACGCTGCTGGTCACCGGAGCCGGCCCGGTCGGGCTGCTGGCGGCCCTGATGGGGCGTCAGCGAGGGCTGGAGGTGCACGTGCTCAACCGCGCCCCAGCAGGGCTCAAGTCGCGGCTGGTGGAGGACCTTGGGGGGACCTACCATTCGGGTACGTCGCTGAAGGAGTTCGCCTCAGACAAGCCCGACATCATCATCGAGTGCACAGGGGCTGGGGCGCTCGTCATCGAGGCCATGATCAGCACGGCCGCCGCGGGCATCGTCTGCCTGGCCGGTCTCTCCCCCGGGGGGCGTACGCACCAGGTGGACGCGGGGGTGATCAACCGGGACATCGTGCTGGAGAACGACGTGGTCTTCGGCACCGTGAACGCGAACCTGCGGCACTACAGGGACGCCGCCGTCGCCCTGACCAAGGCCGACACCGGGTGGCTGGAGCAGCTCATCACGCGGCGGGTCCCGCTGTCACGCGCCCTGGAGGCCTTCCAGCCGGGCGACGACGTCAAGGTGGTCATCGACCTCACGGACTGACGGCCTTCGCGGCTTTTCGTGTGCTTGGGGGGCTCGCGTCAGCTGGGCTCGTAGGGCTTGCGTCTCGTCTGCGCGGGATGCCTGGACGCCGTGCCCGCTGGGACGCGTGTCCTGCGGGCCGAGGGCGTCGGGGTGGGATGCGGCTTGGGTTCCGCGTTTTCGGAGGTCGGCGGCTTGCCACGGGCGGGCGCCCGTTCGCGAACGGGCGCCTTCTCACGGGCCGGCGTCTTCTCACGGGCCGAGGTCTTCTGACGCGCCGGGGCCTTCGCTTGGGCTGAGACAGGCTCGCGGGCCTGCCCCCGTTCGGCCGGGGCGGCTGTGCCGGAGGGTGCTTGTGGGTTGATTGGTGCGTTCCAGGGCCAGAGAAGGCGACGGTGGGTGCCGCGGCGGCGGCCGGAGACGCGGAGGGAGAGGACGACGGTCATCAGCACCATCGCGGTCAACAGCGCGGGCGGCGTGCCTAAGACGTCCAAAGGGGACCCGTGTCCCGGGCCCGAGCGCGGCGCCGGCACGAAGGGCCGTTCGGTCGAGCGGATCTCGCCCAGCTTGTCGGCCCCGGCCTTGACCAGGCGCGGTATGCCGTACCCCACGACCTTGTCGGTCTCCCTGGTCTTGCGCTTGAGCCAGACCCCGTCCACATTCGCCTCGATGGTGTGGATCTTCGAGCCGCTGACGCTCTCCACGACCCCCACGTGGTCGATGCCCTTGTAATTCTTGCCGCCCCGCCAGTCGAAGAAGACCAGCGCTCCCGGCTCGGGCTTTTGGCTCCACGCCCCCTGCCTCATGAACCAGGCGGCATGGGAGGGCGTCCAGGCGAACTCGCCCACATATTGGCTGATGCCGGCCTTGTCCGCGGCCCAGGCGATGAACATGTCGCACCACGGCGCGTCGCGGTACTGGGTGTCTTGGACGCGATCCGCGTACCACTGGCCGAACTTGGTGAACTGGCCGCTCTTCTCCTTGTAGCCGAGTTCCTGCCGCACCGTCTTCAGCAGCTCGTCCGCGATCGGGTCCAGGGTGACTCCTCGAGAAAACCGACAAATCACGATGGACTGTAGTAGCGCCATCGCGAAATTGCGCGGACCACCCGGAAAGTGTCGTGCTATGAGCCGAAATTTCGGCTTTGTGGCTGGTGAGACAGCTGAGACTGTCTACTATCCTCGCTAGGAGCCGGCGCCCACCCGGAAGACGGCCGCGTCACCCGCGCCCGGCGCGACGACGTCGGCCACGATCACGGTCACGTTGTCCGGCGAGCCGCCCTCGTTGGCCAGATCGATCAACCGCTGGACGGCCGCGCCCGGGTCTGCCACCGTGGTCAGCACCTCGTGCAGCACCTCGGGACCGAGCACGGTCGTGAGCCCGTCAGAGCAGAGGAGGTAGCGGTCATCAGACTCGGCTTCGCGCAGCGCCATGTCAGGCTCGGCCCTACCCTCGCTGCCCAGCACGCGCAGCACCATCGAACGCCGGGGGTGCACGGCGGCCTGATCCTCCGTTATCCGCCCTTCGTCCACCATCGACTGCACAAGTGTGTGATCCTTGGTCATCTGGTAGAGAGCGCCGTCGCGAAGCAGATATCCGCGGGAGTCACCGAGATGAGCCAGGGCGAACCGGTAGCCGTCCCACAGCATGGCGGTCACCGTGGTCCCCATCCCCCTGCGCGCGGGGTCGATGTCGGCCAGCTCGACCAGCCGGCGCGCCGCCTCGTGCACGGCGCCATCCAGCGCAGCGTCGGTACGGGCCAGGGTGAGAGCGCCCGTGACCCGGCCGACTACACCCAGCGGCACGATGACGTCGGAGGCGGCGCCCAGTGCCTGGAG
>NZ_JBFAMX010000018.1:0-54943 GCF_040659615.1 Nonomuraea sp. NPDC049784 | reverse complement strand
GCCGGTCCCGGTCGACCGCGAAGGCGCCCTCGGCCGTGTGCAGCGCCCGCCCGGTCCTGATCCGGTGCACCCGCACGTGCCACGGGGGCAGCGCCACCAGCCAGGTCTCGATCTCCACGTCGTCCCAGGGCGTCCAGCGCGCGTGCAGCACACCGTCGGAGGCGGAGGCGTCGTGCGGCAACTCGCACGGCCGCCAGTGCTCGCCGTCCTCGCTGAGCGCCAGCGTGCTGTCGAAGGCGCCCTGCTCGAGCCCCAGTGTCCCGGCGGGCACGCTGAAGCCGAAACGCGTGGAGTAGGCGAACTTGGCGTACTTGGCCGCGCCATGACGCGCCCACGGGGCGTGCTGTCCCGCGCTCAGCATCACCACGTGCCGTCCCTCCTCGCAGCGCATCAGCGCCACGCCTGCCTCCGGCTGGGTGCTGACCTCGGGCAGCGGGGGCGCGTCGGCCTCCTTGGCGGCCCAGAACGGGTGCTCCGCGGGCAGGGCGAGCGGCAGGAACGCCTTCATGGCCCAGTACGGCGAGCCGGGCGCGTTGTACTGCTCGGCCATGTGCGGCTGGGGGTAGCCGTAGCCGATGGTGAGCAGCCCGGCGGTGTCGCGGATGGGCTGCTGGGCCCACCAGGACAGGTTCCGCAGCAGGTGCCCCTTGGTCACCTCCCAGGGCAGCGCCTCGACCCCGGCGAAGGCCAACGCCCCCCAGAACGCCGACTGCGCGAAGCGGTAGGTCAGGCTCCTGCCGAACGGGACGGCGACCCCCTCGCTGGTGAACCAGTGCTGGAAGTCCTGGGCGAACAGCGCGGCCCGCTCGCGGAAGCGCTCGGCCCTGGCCGGGTCGTCGCCGAGCGCCGCGTAGATGAGGCCGTAGTAGTGCATGGCGAACGGGATGTAGTAGTCGCGCTGCCACTTGGGCCCGTCGGAGTACCACCCGCGTCCGAGGTCGAACTGCTCCAGCCGGTCGAGCCTGGCCGTGTTGGCGTCGTGGTCGTGTGAGACCCCGACGCGATCGAGCCCGAGCCCCACCATGACCGGGAAGAACAGCCAGTTGTTGTCGTTCGGCTCCACGGTGACCGCGTGCCGCAGCCAGGCGGCCACCGTGTCGCGCTGCCGGCCGGTCAGCGGATCCCAGATCTGCTCGGGGGCCAGGGCGAGCGCCAGGCCGATGGCGGCGGTCTCGACCAGCCGCTGGTTCCGGTCGAAGGCCGCGCCCCAGTAGTCGGGGTGCTCGGGGTCGGTCCCGGCGGCGAGCCCGGCGCGCCAGAGCTCCCAGTGATCGAACGCCCCGCCGCCGGCCGCCAGCGGCGCCAGCCCCCACAGCGGGCGCGCAAACGCTTCCAGCTCGGCGGCCGCCTGGTCGTAGTGCGCCGTGTTGAACCCCAGCCGCAGCCGCCCCCCGCCCGGGCTGAACCGGGAGATCAGCGGTGCGACCAGGTCCAGGACCTGACGTCCCAGGTCGTCTCGGTCGCTGCCAGGCCGTCCTGCGCGGTCGTCGGTGTCCACAGGCTCACTCTCATCCGTTGGGAAAGCGCTTTCAGGAAGACAGGTTTCCCGCCGCCTCCCCCACTTGTCAACAGCCTGCCGTACGGTCACCCGGCCAGTTCGCTGGTCACCCGGGGCGGTGCGGTGCTGTCACGGACGTGCAGCTCCATCGGCAGATACACCGGCTCCCCGTCGTGCCCCTCGGTCATGAGGGCCTCCAACATCTCGGCCGCCTGCTTGCCGAGCTGCCCCCGGGGCACCGACACCGTGGTCAGGCTCGTGTGCGCCACGTGGTCCAGCTCGATGTCGTCGAACCCGACCACCGAAAGCTCCTCGGGAACCCGGACCCCGAGCTCGCGCATCCGGGTCACCGCCCCCAGGGCCACCAGGTCGTTGTAGGTGGTGAGCGCGGTGGCGCCGGTGCCGGGCACCTCGGCGGCGGCCTCGTACCCGCAGCGGCTGGTGGGCCCGCACGGCAGGATCGTGACGGAGATGCCGAACGCCTTGGCCGCCTCCAACGCCCTGATGCGTTCGGAGTTGGCCCAGGACACCTCGGGCCCGCTCAGGTAGGCGACCCGGCGGTGGCCCAGCTGCGCCAGGTGGCCGCAGATCAGCATCATCCCGCCGAAGAAGTCGGCGGAGACGGCGGGCGCGGCGATGCCGGGGACTATCCGGTCGAGCAGGACGAGCGGGTGGTCCCGGGCGGTCAGGACGACCAGGTCGGAGCGCTCCATGCGGGGGGAGCAGAGCAGCACCCCGTCGCAGCTGCGCATCAGGTCCTCGACCAGGTCGTGCTCGATCGAGGGGTCCTCGTCCGACTCCATGACCATGACGCGGCGCCCGTGGGAGCGGGCGACGGCCGAGACGGCCTTGAGCACCTCGGGAAAGTAGGGATTGGCCAGGTCGGGGACCAGCACGCCGATGGTGCCCCACTCCCCGCGGGCGAGTCCCTGCGCCGCGGCGTTGGGCCGGTAGCCCAGCTGCCTGACCGCGTCGTGGACGCGCGCCGCCAGCGAAGGGTCGACCTTGGCCGTGCCGTTGAGCACGCGGGAGACCGTCGAGGCCGACACCCCCGCCGCCGCCCCGACGTCGCTGATCGTCACCCGTGTCGGGCGGCCCTGCCGCAGATTCCGCACCTGCTCCTCCTACCCCCCGTGGAGTGCCCGTCAGCCGAGCAGCCCGCGCAGATGATCCAGATCTCTCCGTACGGCCGCCGCCGGGTCGGCCGCCGGGTAGTGGACGTGCAGCGACAGCAGCCCGGTGTAGCCGCGTGCGCGCAGCCCGGAGATGATCTCCGGCCAGCGGACCACGCCACCGTCCGCAAACGGTTGCCACTCGCACACCCAGCCGTCCGCGGCGGATCGCCAGACGGCGTTCTTCACTCCCATGCAGGCCATCCGATCGCCCAGCAGGTCGACGTTGAGCGCCCATGCCTCGCTGCCCTCCTTGGCCTGGTTGCCGGGGTCGGCGTAGAAGCGCACGTCGCTCAGGTCGCCTGCGAGTGCGAGGGCGAGCGAGGCGGACGGATGGATCGTACCGTGATGCAGCTGGAGCGCCAGCTGCACGCCGTGCCGGGCGGCGAGGCCGGCCAGGCGGGACAGCGCGGCCCTGGAGTCGTCCAGCTGGCGGTGGTAACCGGCGGCGGGGTCGTAGCGGTAGAAGCCCACCCGCACGAGGGGGACGCCGCTCTCGCCGCAGGCCGCGATGATCCGTTCGGCGTCCGCGCCGGTGTCGAGCAGGTCGGTGGTGACCACGTCGAGGGTGAGCCCGCGGCGCTCGAGCTCCGCAGCGACGACGGCGATGCCGCCGGGGTCGGCGGGGCTGACCGTCTGCCCCTCGCGCACGACGAGATCCGCCCCCTCGGCGCCCACCGAGGCCACGGCCTCGGCCAGCCGGGCTGCGTCGATGGGGCCGAAGGGCTTGGTGAAGGCGAGCAGGCGCACACGTACTCCTAAGTCAGAAAGCGCTTGTCCAAAGCGCCGATCGTCGCAACTCTCTCATGGTCTTCTCGGCGCGATGCTGCCGAGAAGTACCAGGATAATGCGCATATGTCGGGCACCGACGGGCCGTGGAGGGCGTCGACGGGCCACTCTTCACGATCGAGCATGGATCTGAAAACGCTTTCTCACAAGCCTTGAATCGGGTTATGAGCCGGGTTAGTCTCGACCCACCCTCGGGCAAGCGCTTACCGGCTGTCCGAGCGCCCCTCTGGCCTCCGCCTCTCTTGGAGGGCTCCATGAAACCTCATCGGCCTGGCACCGCCGCGATGATCACGGCAGCTGTGGCGTCACTGCTCGTGGCGGCGTGCGGCACTTCGAGCAACAGCAGTGGAGGTGGCTCGCAGACCACGCTGCAGATCTGGGACTTCTCCGCCGAACAGGTGAACTTCCACAAGGACGTCGGCGCGCAGTTCACCAAGGAACATCCCGGCATCAAGATCGAGTGGCGCTCGATCACCCAGGCCGACTACATGAAGACCCTGCCCCTGGCCTTCCAGAGCAACCAGGCGCCGGACATGTTCTACTGGAACGCGACCGGGCTGTCCCAGCTGCTGGACCAGAAGTGGGTCAGCCCGCTCAGCCCGGGCGGGACCGTCCCCGCCGACTTCACCAAGCGCTGGCCGGACGGGTCCTTCCTGGAAGGCATCAACATGCAGGACGGGAAGACGTACGGCTTCCCGTTCTCGGAGAACCTGTACTGGGGCCCCGGCTACATGTTCCTCAACAAGCAGGTCTTCCAGGAGGCCGGGCTGGACATCAACAACCCGCCCAAGACCTGGACCGACCTCAAGAACACCTGCGCGCAGATCAAGGCCAAGACCAAGGCGCAGTGCATCGCCGCCCCCACCAAGGGCGTGGACATGCAGCGGCCCTGGTTCGCGCTGAGCGCCGGCGTCTCGACGGACAAGTTCTTCGACTACAAGACGGGCAAGTTCGATCTGACCGAGCCGGCGCAGGTCAAGACCTTCGCCTTCCTCCAGGAACTCAAGAAGGCCGGGTACCTGGCGCCGGGCACCAATGACAAGAACTTCTCCCGCCAGCAGTTCGCCGCCGGGCAGGCCGGCATCTTCTTCGACGGCACCTGGGTGCCGAGCGTGTGGGCCGGCCTGGGCTTCAGCAGCGACAAGTACGTGGTGGCGCCGCGCGTCAACCCGGACGGGGGGCAGACCGGCGCGGCCGGCCGCGAGTACGACGGCAACAAGTACTGGGTCAGCTCGCAGACCAAGCATCCCGATGAAATGTGGACGTTCATCCAGTGGATGACCGACCCCAACGGCTACTTCGTCAAGCAGTACTACAAGAGCGCCTTCGGCACGCTGGCCTACGTCGACAACGAGAAGATGGTCACCGACCCGGCGCTCAAGCAGATCATGCAGATCGCCGCGCAGCCGGGCTACCGGGTCCAGCTTCCCGTGCCGCTGCTCAAGTGCCCCGACCTCGCCAAGTCCAAGGCGTACGTGAACGCGCTGGGCAAGAACCCGGACGGGGAGTGGGCGGCCATGGGAGAGGCGCTGAACACCGGCCAGTCGCTGGCGACCGTGGGCGCCGCCATCGTCCAGCAGCGGCAGGCCGCCCTGGAGGAAGGGCTCAAACAGGAGGCGGCCAGCGGCCTGAAGGTGTCGATGGACTGCTACACCTTCGCCGACTGGGACTACATGAAGGACTACACCTCCGACAAGTACCGCAACTGACCGGACGGCGCCGCCGGCCGCGCGCGCCGGCGGCGCCCCCTTCTCCCTCGTGAGGACATCCATGACAATCACCGGCACCGCCCCCGGCAGGGAGAGGGTGACGGACAGGGACCGGTCGCCCGCTGAGCGTGTGCCCGAACGCGTCGATCACTCCCGCGAGCGCGTCCGCGGCCTCGAGAGGGTCTGGCTGGTCGTCTTCCTGGCCCCCTTCCTCCTGCTCTACCTCGGCTTCACCATCTGGCCGCTGGTCGCGACGATCTACTACTCCTTCTTCGACTGGTCGGGCATCGGCCCGATCGACCACTTCGTCGGGGCCGGCAACTACGGCTCGATCCTGGCCGACCCGCTGTTCTGGCTCTCGGTCGTCAACACGCTGATCTTCGCCCTGCTGACGACCGCCATCAAGCTCCCGATCTCGCTGCTGGCGGCGATCGTGCTCACCCGCAAGTGGCTGCGGGGCAAACGGTTCTTCCGGACCATGTTCTTCGCGCCGCTCATCATCCCCGTCGCCATGGCAGGCCTGGTATTCACCTACCTGCTCAACCCGTCCAACGGCGCGCTGAGTGCGATCCTGCGCGACCTCGGCCTGGTCGACCAGGGGTTCGACGTGTTCGCCAACCGGTGGAGCGCGCTGCTCGTGCTCGTGCTCGTCTCCATCTGGCAGATCTTCGGCCAGTACATGATCTACTGGATCGCGGCGCTGCAGAACGTGCCGGAGGAGGTCTACGAGGCGGCCGCCATCGACGGCGCGGGGGAGTGGAAGAAGCTCACCCGCATCACGCTGCCGATGATCAGGCCGGTCGCCGTGATCATCACCCTGCTCGGCATCGTGAACGCCATGCACGTCTTCGGGCTGGTCGTCACGCTCACCGCGGGCGGGCCCGGCACCAGTACCTACGTGGTGTCCTACTTCATCTACCAGAACGCCTTCGGCTCGGTGCCGTTCGCCTACGGCTACGCCTCGGCCGCGGCGCTGCTGTTCTCCGTCATCGCCTTCGTCCTGGTCTCCGCCCAGGGCCTCGCGGTCCGCCGGGCCCAGCGGCTCAGGAAGGAGTACGGCGTCTGATGACGACGATCACTCAGCCCACCAGGCGCAGCCACGCCGCGCGGGCCAACCTCATCGCCCTGCCGATCCTGCTGGTCGTCGGGCTCGTGTGGGTCTATCCCTTCCTGTGGACGATCTCGGCCGCGTTCAAGACCCAGGCCGGGATGTTCACCAGCGGCGCGAGCCTCGTGCCCGACCAGCTGAACTTCGACAACTTCGTACGGGCCTGGGTCAACGCCGGGTTCTCCGGATACTTCTTCAACACGGTGCTCTACTCGGTCGCCTCGACCCTCGTCGAGCTGGTCAAGGCGGCCCTGTGCGGCTATGTGCTGGCCAGGTACGAGTTCCCCGGCCGTACCCTGCTCTACCGGATGATCGTGGGGACTCTGTTCATCCCGGTCGCCTCGATCATCGTCCCGCAGTTCGTGCTGATCGAGAACCTCGGCCTGCTGAACACGCGGGCCGGGGTCATCCTGGCCATGTCCGGCGGCGCCGGCGCGCTCTACGTCCTGCTGTTCGTCGGGTTCTTCTCCAGCGTCCCGAGCGACCTGTTCGAGGCGGCCAAGCTCGACGGGGCCGGCTTCCTCAAGACGTTCCGCCTCATCCTCCCGCTGGCCAAACCGGTCATCGCGGTGGTGGTCATCTTCCAGTTCATCAGCAGCTGGAACGAGTTCAACATCCCGCTGGTGTTCACGCTCGGCCAGCCCGACCTGCAGAACCTCGCCGTCGGCATGCTGTCCTTCCAGGGAGAGCACGCCACCGACTGGACCGGGTTCGCCGCCGGGATGACGATCTCGTTCCTGCCGATGCTGATGATCTTCCTTTTCTTCCAGAACTACTTCACGCGCGGCCTGGCCGGCGCCACGAAGGGGTGACAGTCCGCTTGAAGATGAGCCACGGCGCGTTCGCCTACACCTGGGACATCGTGGGCGACCCCGCGGCGGCCGAGCGCATCGCCGGCCTCGGCGTGAGCACGGTGACCCTGCAGGCCGCCTACCACTCGGTCCGGGCCATCACCCCGTGGCATCCCCGCCACCGCATCGTGCAGGCCGACCACGCGGCGGCCTACTTCCGGCTGCGCCCGGAGCGCTGGCGCGGGCGGCTCCGGCCGTACCCGCCGAGCTGGGGAGTGCCCGACGAGGACAGGTTCGGCGCGGCGCTGGCTGCGCTGGCGGAGGCCGGGCTGCGGGCGGAGGCCTGGCTGGTGCTCACGCACTCCTCGGTGCTGGGCCGCGAGGCGCCCGACCTGACGGTCAGGAACGCCTACGGCGAGTCCTACCCCTACGCGCTCTGCCCCGCCCAGCCCGGCGTCCGCGACTACGCGCTCACCCTCGTGCGCGAGGTCTGCGAGCAGTACGACGTGCCCGCGCTGATGCTGGAGGCGTGCGGCTGGCTGGGCGCGGAGCACGCCGGCCACCACGAGAAGACCTCCGGCGCCCACCTGTCCGCCTGCGGCAGGGCGCTGCTGTCCCTCTGCCTCTGCCCGGCCTGCCGGGCCGGGCTGGCCGCGCGCGGCCTCGACGTCGAGGAGCTGGCGCGCGACGTGCGCGCCGCCGTGGACGGAGAGCTCCAGCAGGGCGTCCCGGCCGGGACGAGCCTGGGCGACACGCTCGGCCACGAGCGCGCCCAGGCCCTGTACGGTCACCGCGGCCAGGTGATCGCGGACCTGGTCCGCGATGTGGCGGCGCTGGCGGGCGGCCGCGAGCTGCTGCTCATGGCCACCGACGACCCGCAGGTCACCGGTCCCGACGTGGGGATCGACCTGGCCTCCTTCGACGCGCCGGTCGACGCGTACGTGCTCAAGTGCTGGGGCCAGGAGGCGGCGGCGGTGGCCCAGGTGAAGGCCGCGGCGAGCCGTACCAGTATCCCCCTCGTCGCCAACCTCAACGTGCTGGAGGACGGCCACGCCCGGATCCCGGCACTGGCCGCCGACCTCGTCGCCGAGGGCGCGCGGCAGCTACGTTACTACCACGCCGGGCTCGGCTCACCCGCCCGCCTGGCCAGCGTGCGAGCCGCGGCTCGTTTGAAGGAGAGTTAATGCTGAACGGCCTGTACGTGATGGACCCGAACCGCTTCGACGACGTCTACGGCCCCGAGGCCCGAGAGGCGATCGAGCGGCACCTGACCATCGCGTCGCCCCCGCTCACCGCCGGCCGGCTCACCCCTGATTTGCTCGGCGGCCTCGAGGTGCTGGTGACCGGGTGGGGGGCGCCCAAGCTGGACGCCGAACTGCTCGCCGCCGCGCCCAAGCTCTCGCTGGTGCTGTACGGTGCGGGCTCCATCCGCCCGATGGTCACCCCGGAGATGTGGGCCAGGGGAGTGCGGGTCACCTCGGCGGCCACGGCCAACGCCGAGCCGGTCGCCGAGTTCGCGCTCTCGCAGATCCTGTACGCGCTCAAGCACGGCTGGCGCTACGTGCTGGCCGCGCGCGCCGCCGCCGCCACCGCCCCGCGCGGGCCCGAGCTCGGGGCTTACGGCGCGACGGTCGGGCTGGTCTCACTCGGCGCCACGGGCCGGGCAACGGCGCGGCTGCTCGCCCATCACCACCTCGACGTGCAGGCCTACGACCCGTACGCCGACCCGGAGCAGGCCAAGGAGCTTGGCGTGCGCCTCGTCGGCCTGGAGGAGCTGTTCGCCACCTCCGACGTGGTCAGCCTGCACTCGCCGCTCACCCCTGAGACACAGCGCATTGTCGGCACCGGGCTGCTGGAGTCGATGAAGCCCGACGCCACCCTGATCAACACGGCGCGCGGCGGCCTCGTCGACGAGGCCGCGCTCGTGGACGTACTGGGCCGGCGGACCGACCTGTTCGCCGTCCTCGACGTCACCGACCCGGAACCGCCCGTCGCGGGGTCGCCGCTGTTCACGATGCCCAACATCGTCGTCACCCCGCACGTGGCGGGCAGCCTGGGCCACGAGCGCCGCCGCCACGGGCAGGCGATGGCCGAGGAGCTCGCCCGTTACGTCGCGGGGGAGCCGCTGCTGTACGAGATCACCGAGTCCGGCCTGGCGAAGAGGGCATGAGCACCACCACCCTGGTGCTGCTGCCGCCGCACGATCCGGACACCGCGGGCTGGCGGGCCCGGCTGGAGCAGGCGGTGCCGGAGCTCGTCGTGCTTGAGCCCGGGACCCTTTCGGAAGCGGCACAGGCGCTGGCGGAGGCCGACGCCGCCTACGGCACGCTGCCCGCGGACCTGCTGGCGCACGCCGGGCGGCTGCGCTGGCTGCAGGCCCCGCAGGCCGGGCCTCCTCCGGGGTTCTACCATCCGGCCTTGGTCGCGCACCCCGTGCAGGTCACCAACATGCGTGACACCTACACCGACCACGTGGCCGCGCACGCGCTGGCGCTCGTGCTCGCGCTGGCCAGGGGCCTGCCCCGATACGCCCGCGAACAGGCCCGCGCGCACTGGGCGCCCGACTGGGACCCCGGCGCCGTGCTCTCCCTGGCTGAGGCCACCGCCCTGGTGGTGGGGGTGGGCGCGGTCGGGGCCGAGATCGGCAGGCTGCTGGCGGTGTTCGGCACCAGGGTCGTGGGCGTGGACGCCCGGCGCGGCGGCCCCGTGCCGGGCTTCGCCGAGGTGCTGCCCGCCGACGCCCTCGACCGGCTGCTTCCCGGGGCAGACCTGGTCATCCTGACCGTTCCGCATACCCCCGCCACCGAGGGCCTGCTGGACGCGCGGCGGCTGGTGCTGGCCAAACCCGGGGCGTACGTCGTCAACATCGGCCGCGGGCCCACCGTACGGCTCGACGACCTGGCCGCCGCCCTGTCCGCGGGGCGCCTGGCCGGGGCGGCCCTGGACGTCTTCGAAACCGAACCGCTTCCCGCCGACCACCCGCTCTGGCGGCGACCCGACGTGCTCATCACCCCGCACGTGGCGGGCGTGGGGCCACATGCCGGGGAGCGGCGCTTCGCCGTACTGCTGGAGAACGCCCGGCGCTTCGTGGACGGGCGGGAACTGATCAATCTGGTCGACAAGTCCGAATGGTACTGAATCACGTGAACCGGATAGCACGCGTCGAGACCTTCACCGTGGCCCTTCCCTCGCTGCGCGACTTCGCCGTCGCGGGCGGGTCCGTCGTCAAGGGCGGCCGTCCTGCCATCCGAGTCCTGGTGAAGGTCACGGCCGACGACGGCGCCACCGGGTGGGGCGAGGCCACCCCGATCCCCTCCTGGACGTACGAGACCACCGAGTCCATCGTCTCCACCATCGAGGGCTACCTGGCCCCGGCGGCCGTCGGCCGTCCGCTGTGGGACCTGGACGGGCTCTGCCGCGCCTTCGACCGCACCATCAGCAAGGGCTTCTCGATCGGCATGCCGCTGGCGCGCGCGGCGGTCGACGTGGCCTGCCACGACGCCTTCGCCCGCAGCCTCGGCCTGTCGCTCGGCGAGCTGTGGGGCCGGCGCAGGCGCGACACCATCGAGCTGGCCTGGATCGTGGCCACCGAGTCGGCGGAGGTGGCCGCGGACTCGGTGGCCGAGGGCCGCGCGCACGGCTACCGCCATGTCAAGGTCAAGCTCGGCCTGCACACCGAGGACGAGGACGTGGCGATCGTGGAGGCCGTGCGCGCCGCCGCCCCCGACGCGGTGCTCTGGGTGGACGCCAACCAGGGCTACACGGCCGCCGCCGCGCTCCGGGTGGCCAGGCGCCTGGCCGACCTGGACATCGCCGTCTTCGAGCAGCCGCTGCCGTCCAACGACATCGCCGGCCTGCGCCGCCTGCGTGACGCCAGCCCCGTCCCGGTGGCCGTGGACGAGAGCCTGCGCCACCCGAGCGACCTGGCGACGTTCGTCCGGCTCGACGCCATCGACGTCGCCGTCGCCAAGGTGCAGCGCTGCGGCGGGCTGACCCTGGCTCTGCGCCAGTGCCAGCTCGCCGAGGACTGCGGCCTCGCGATCATGGGCTCCGGCCTCACCGAGTCAGACGTCGGGCTGGCCGCCTCGCTCCACCTGTTCGCCGCGTTCGGCGTGGACACGCCGGTCGACCTCAACGGCCGGCAGTTCATCACCAGCCCCTACGCCACGGATCCGGTCATCACCGTCTCCGACGGCGTCGCCCACGTGCCCACCGGCCCTGGCCTGGGGATCGGCGTGGACGAGGAGGTGGTCCGCGCGCTCGCTCTTTGACGGCATCCGCCGGACCGCCCGTGAATGGTCATCGGCGGCCCGGATAGCGGCAGAGCCAGGCGGTCGGGTGCCGGCGTACCTGGTCGATCGAGGTCGGCGCGGCACCGATGACGGTCCCTGACCAGCGACGCCGCGGCCATCACGCAGGCGGCTCGCGCCCATGGACGCCAGGTCACTTCGGCAGTCCGGCGCGGATCACGAGTGCGTCGTGGTCGGTGTACGTGGTCCGCTCGAGTTCCAGCGTCGGCGCCGCGAGGTTCCCGTAGGCGTGCTGGATGCCGGGAGCCTGGGTGGCGGCCGCGTCGGTCAGCGTCCACTGGCCCTCGGGGGCGCACGAGGAGCGGCGGTTGACGTCACCGGCGAAAAGGGTCGGGCGGCCGCGGGAGGCGAGCACCTGGGCGAGTTCGGCGCACTGGATCGAGTTGGTGCTGCCGGGAGCCTCGCCGTCGGTGGACAGGTGGCTGGTGCAAACGTCCACACCGCGTGCCGTCGTCACGCAGAGCCAGCGGCGCTGCTCCACCCCGCTGAACACGGAGTACGGCGCGTCCTCGGAGGCGCGGATAGCCTCCTTGGTCAGCACGGCGTTGCCGAACTCGCCGCGTCCGCCAGGCGTCTTGCAGGCCAGCGGGGCGCCGTTGTAGATGACCGTGGCGAACCGGAAGTGGTAGCCGGTGCGCTCGGCGATCTCGGCCACGTCGCCGCTGCAGGCTTCGTTGAGGGTGACCGCGTTGACGTCGTTGGCCTGGATGCGCTCCACAACCTCGTCAACTATCTTCGGGTATTGGGTCCGGGCGTAGCAGCCGGCGTAACCGCTGGCACACACGTTCATCTGGAGCAGCGAGTACGGCGGGCGCGCGTCCTGCGACGGTGCATCCCCGGGCTGCGTCATGGCGGAGGCCATGGCGACGCTGGGGGACAACAGCAGCCCGGCGGTCATCAGGCAGCCGATCAACAGGGCACGCAGACGCGTCAGGGAAAATGAGATCACGGCCGTCATTGTGCAGGCGCGATCGTCGGACCCGACAGGATGCGCGGAAAGAGTTCACCGCTCTCTCACGCGGTCGTCACTCCGCTCTGGTGCCCGGTACGGCCCCAAGGAGTGCCTCGCCTGCGGGACCGTACGGGTTTCGGCTCTGTCGCAAAGCACGGATGCGTCATGAACTCGGTTCCCGGTTGCCTGGCATTAACCGACAAACGTGCCCGGTGCCGGTTCATGGGGCCGGGGGCTTCCTTCTGAAGTTGCTACCGCACGGCGGGGCAGTGGGTGCCGCGCGGCGGGACCGCGAGGTCGGTGAGGTAACGGTCAATGGTGTTCTCCATGCAGGGCCCGCTGGTGGCGCTGCCGTGGCCCCAGCCGTCGTAGGTCAGCAGCACGCCCTTCAGTCCGAACTGGCGGGCGACGGACGCGGCCCATCGGTGCGGCGTCGCCGGGTCGTGCAGCGCGTTCGACAGCAGTACGGGCGGGGCCTGGTGTGTCGTCGGCTCGAGGCGGTGCTGGGGGTTGGCGGTCGGCGCGCCGAGGCAGGCGGCCACCATCCGGAGGGGCAGCAGGTACGGCATGTCAGGCGCGGTGGCGTTCATCTGCCGCACCAGCGCCGCGTACTCCCGGTAGTCCCGTACGGGGAGGTGCCAGTCCGAGCAGAACATCGGAGTGGCGGGCGGCAACGGGGACAACTTCGGCGCCGGCCCGTTCACCGGTGCGCTCTTGTCCATCGCATCGATCTCCTTGGCCAGGCCCGCGAAGTCACCCTCGTAGAACCGCCGGAAGGCGATCGCGTTGACCAGGTCGATCGACGACACGGTGGGGCCTAGCCTGCGCACCAGGTCCGGCGGGGTGGCCAGCCTGCCGCTCTCGGCGCGGGCCAGCAGTCCCTTCCAGACGGCTCGTACGTCGCGGTCGTGGAGCGCACACTCGGTGTTGGAGCCGCACCACTTCGCGAACTCGTCGAAGAGATCCTGCGCGGCCGCCGCCCCGGTCTGCAGGAAGGTCCGCGTGCGGGGGACGCTGTGGTCCATCACGCTCTCCAGCACCATCGCCCGGACGTGACGAGGGTAGGCCTCGGCGTACCGGGCGCCGAGCATCGTGCCGTACGAGCTGCCGTGGAAGGTGAGCTTCTCCCCCCCCGAGCGCCACGCGGAGGGCCTCCAGGTCCTGGATCGCCTGGGCTGAGTCGAGGTGGTCGAAGATACCGTTCGGGGTTTGCTGACGGCACTCGTCGCGCAGTTCCCGGTTGTACTTCACGGTGGCCTCGAAGTCGGCCTGGCTCGTCATCTGTGGCGACGGGCGGGCCGCGAGCTTCTCGGGTGGGCAGGTCACAGGGCTGCTGCCGCCGACTCCGCGGGGATCGAAGCTGACGATGTCGAACCTGCGGCGGACCTCGGGGCTGAAGCGCGTGATCCCGGTGCCCATACGTTCGACGCCCGAGTCACCGGGTCCGCCCGGGCCGAAGACCAGAGTGCCGACGCGCGTTCCCGGACCGGTCGCCGTCCGGCGCGCGATCTTGAGATCGAACGTGGGCCCGTCGGGACGAGCCCAGTCGACGGGCAGCCGGAGGGTCGCACACTCCGCCCCCTCCACCTCGCCCACTCCGGGCTGTCCGGTTTGCAGGGTGTCCATTGGATGCTCGTCACCACCGCCGTCGGCGCGGCGTTCACGAGGGGAGTGGCACCGAGGCTCGACCGGCCACGAGTCCCGCGATGACGAACGCGGCCACGCTGTGCATGAGCTGTCCTCCTGGAATGGATCTTGGGGCGTCCGTCACGTTAGGTGCGGGAAAGCCCGAGCAGAACCGTTCTCAGGGGCCGTTCAGGGTTGATTCAGGGATGGTTCAGGGCAGGACGCGGCGCCCGAACCATTTATCTGTGGGTGCGGTGGCTGTGATGACGATGCTCATCAGCGACCTGGCGGTTCCGAAGGTGCCGGCGTGGATTACGCATCACGGCGCAGCTCGAAGTCCGGTGCGTACAAGGCGGGGTCTAGAAGCTCACTGGCGGGAATTCCCGCCTTGTAAGCCTCGGCGAGGATCCGATCCATACGTCCCCCCACATACCCCATATCCGGCTCAGGGTCGTCGATAAGGGTGAAGCCCGCGGCGTGACGATCGTCGGTCCACACATCTCCGAGCAACCGTCCATGCCGGTCGTACACTGCGGCCTGCCGTACCGGGCCAGTGGCCTTGTAATCGTAGGAGTCGTTCTCCGATGCGAACCTGGCGGTGGCATCGAGGAAACGGGGATTTGGGGTGTCAGTCATCGAAGGGTCCTTTCCACCCGAGGTCGGCATCCATGGACGGTGGGGCGTCCCAGCCGGGCGGCTTGGTCCAGCCATCCGGTACGACGTGCTTCTGCGGGGCCAGGTTCTGATTCGACGTTTCCGGACGTTCGATGCGGGTGGGGTTGCCGCGTACGAGCTCGTCGTGGATGCGCCAGCGGGCGGTGGTGACGGCGCGCTCTGTCGCCTCGTCGCCGTGTTCGATGCGCTGTTGCAGCAGCCGCATGGCGATGCGGCGGTTGAGGCTGAACTGCCGCTCGGTGTCGACCACGACGACGATCCCGGTGGGCCGGTGGGTCGCGCGTACGGCCGTGCTGGCTTTGTTGCGATGTTGACCGCCGGGGCCGCCGGTGCGGCAGGCGACGATGTCGACGTCTGCTTCCGCGAACGTCGTGCGCGGGGTGTCGAGCTGGCACGGTTGGGCGATGACGTACCAGTTCTTTCGGCTGGTGTTGGACCGGTAGGGGCTGGGAGCCTGCCAGCACAGGGTTCCGGTCCACGAGGCGGCGAACGCCTCGGCGGCGTCTCCTGCGATTCGGATGATGACCGATCGGTAGGTGCCGGGCCGGTCACCGGGGACTGTGTGGGCCCGATGGGTCTCGAGGTCCTGCCGGGTGGCGTCGCCTTCCAGGCGGTGCAGTAGTTGAGCCAGCGCCCAGGCACACTCCTGCGGCCCACGCCCGGCCGACAGGAGCAGGTGGACGCTCATGGCCGGCCTCGCTTGCGGCGCTGGTCCCGGTGATCCCTCTGAGGCGACGTCCCGAGGTCGGGTGTCTTGTAGGTGACCAGAGGGATCGTGCTGGCCACGGGCGTGGCCAGGTCGTGCTCGACCAGGTCGGCGATCACCTGCTCGATGCGCTTGTACGCCGTTGGCGCCTCCTCGAACAACAACTGGCGGTCGCCGCACACGACCAGCGACCCCACCGGTGTACGGCGCAATTCCTCGACCGTGTGCTTGGCCCGCCCGCGGCGCAGGGCGTCGGCGCGCGACATCTTGCGGCCCGCGCCGTGCGCCACGGAGTGGCCGGCGTCCGGCCCGGCGTGGGCGGCCACGAGATAGGAAGGAGTGCCTCGCGTACCGGCGATGAGCACGTCGCGGCCGTCACCCGGCGCCGCCCCCTTGCGGTGCAGGTAGATCCCGTCGCGGAGCTCGACCAGGTTGTGGCACTGGTCGACGATCGGCTCGGCGGGCTCGAACCCCAGGGCGTGGGCGACCCGGGCGGCCAGCAGCCGCCGGTTGAGAGATCCCCACCGTACGGCGTCGTCATGCATCGCCAGGTAGGCGCCGGGATCAGGGGCGGGGTCCGCGCCGTGGACCTCGGTGTGCGCCCGCAGGATTCGTTCGCCCAGCCCTCGGGAGCCGCTGTGCACGATGAGAACCAGGTCCCCGGAGTTGAGCCCGAGACGGCTGGCGTGGCCCGGCTCGAAGACGGTCCCGATCCGGGCCAGCTCAACGAAGTGGTTGCCCCGGCCGACCGTCCCGAGCCCCTCGACGTGATCGGCGGGAATGTCGCCCTTCACCACGTCCCAGGCGGGATCGTCGGCATCCCCTTCAGGGTCCAGCGCGCGATCGAGATCGGGGAACCGGGCGGCGAGCTTCTCGGGCACGGCGCGCTTGAGCTTGACGGGGAACACGGCGATGCCGCAACCGATGTCGGAGCCCACCAGGAATGGGTACAGAACGGTCGAAGTCATGGCGGCGCCGATGGGGGCACCCTTGCCAGGGTGCAGGTCCGGCATGGCGGCGACGTGCGTCATGCCGTCGAGGGCGGCCACCTGATGGCATTGCGCGACGGCATCGGACTCGATCCAGCTCGTGGGCGAGGCGAACACCGTGACGGTGGCCGGGAGTTGCTGAGACAAAGAGGCTCTCTTCGCTGAACGGGGGTATGGACAGGCGGCATTACGGCACGAATCGGCGCCGTGCCTTCTCGAAGTAGCGGGGTGTCGTCGTCAGAGCCTCATGGACACAACGATCTCCGAGCCCCGCCACGCGAGGCAAACGATTTTCGGCCGTACCGGCGAGCCGATGGCAGCGGCCAAGGTGGCAGGATCCATGCCTGCAATGTGCTGCGATGCCCCGATCAGGGCGGCGATCCAGGCGATCGTCGGGTCTCCCTCGGCGTTGATGGTCATGGCCAATCTCTCTCCGAAGCCGCTCCCGTTCTTGGACACGGGGATGCTCTCGCAGCGGCTGCCGGTGCAGATGGCGAGCATGAGCCGTTGGCGCTCGCGGCTCTCGAACGCCACTAGCGGCCGCCCCGCGCGGTGCAGGACCAGCCCTGACCAGTTCTCCGCAGCACTTACGAACGAAACCGGTGAAGCAGTGCTGATGGCGAACTCGACCCACGGCGGGCAGGCGTTCGGCAGAATGATCATTGGGACGTGAGGCTATCGGGACTGTGTTCCCATACCGGCCAATGCCTGATCTTCGCGAAAGGTTGACGTCCTCATCCCCATCGAGGGGCTCACCGCGTTCCGTTATTGTTCGACGTCGATGCGATGAGTGAGGAGCACGTGGGAGGGAGCCCACCTTGAATGCTTTTCATCCTCACGCTGCCTGTCCAGCTCGGTGATTCTGAAGGACAGCGATGGCCTTCCACAGGTGGCCCGCCTTGCTCGGGCTGCAAAGTGATGTCGTCGCGTAAGTGACATGGCCGACATGGCAGGCAGGCGTGGTCGCTGCCCGACGACGGAGAGTTGCCTGCTAGCACCACCAGCGTCGGCTGCAGAATCGCGACTCGCCCCCGTCGCCGACGTGTACGTCGATATCCGTGTTGCCGTAGCTGGTGTCCCCAGTGCTGTTAGACGACTCGTAGTTGTAGCCGATTACGAGCTTGATCTTCTGACCCAGCTTCAACGGCTTTCCGGCTTTCGGAGACTGCGCTAGCACCAAGTGCTTCCCGGCGGGCACCTTTCGGCTCTCCCGTGTGGACGTATCGTCGACTGCTGCTTCAACGGGCTCGAAGAAGCGCTCCGCCTTCTCCTCTGACCAGCCCACCACTTTCGGCATCTTTCGATGCTTGTTGTACCAAGTTCGCTCCTCGCCGGTCGCCCACGTGACCGACACTTCCCCGAACTTTTCCACCACTGCGCCCGATTTGGGGGACATTCGGAATATGATGCAGTCGGTCTTGTCGTGGCAGGAGCTGATCATGCCGATGCCCTCATCGTCCAAGCGGATGTCCATCGTCCGGGCGGTGTTCTGGGCCTCGGTGAGGGACTTGCCGACCAGATCCGGCAGGCCGGCTGCTCGCGCGGTCTCGGCTATGGCTGCAACCTTTTCGGATTCGGTTTCGTAGCCGAACAGTCGCATGCAACCGCCCACGACGGCCAGGATCGCAAAGAGTGTAAGGCATCCGGCGGCCTTCGAGTTACCTGCCATATGGTTGCGCTCCGGTGCTGATGTGGAACGGTCCTCTGGCCTGCCATCGTGACACTTGCGTCACTTCAGTGATGATCAACGACAGCAATCCCTTGTCGCCTCATCTGACGCTCTGGTGCCCGCTTGGGTTTACGCCGCTGCCCATCGTTCACAGGTCAATGGCCGACGGCTTGATTAGGGGGCGTCATTACCATGACCAAGATGTTCTGGCGCCTGGGAAGTGAAAAGCTTCTTTCTCGGCCACGCGGCCCCGTGCGACATCGCCGCCAGCCATGAGTAGGCTGAAGCGCGCGGCCTGGTAGAAGCGATCTCACGGCTCATCAAAGCGCTGGATAGTTGATTCCCAACGCGTCCAGTCGACAGAGCCCTTGTGCGAAGAATACGACTTGGTTGGTTGCCGCCTGTCCTTCTCGCGGCGCATGCACCCGGGTTCGAGGCCTGACGTCTACGAGAACGGGTCCGTGTACGGATGGTCTTTCACCCGGTCATAGATGAGGCGCAACCATGGCTGCTGAACCGCCGCCAGCCGCTCCAGCGTGCTGAGAAATACCCGCCCATCAGGATGGAAAAGAGTGTGTGGCAGCAGCGGGGGTGGATCATCACGGCGAACGTCGGCAGGCATCCCGTACGCCGCCGGCAGGAGCCGCCGATCGCCGTTGAAGGCCATGTACGTCCACACGTCCGCGGCCAGCGGCACCACCACTCCTGCGTCGCACGGCCATACCTCACCGGTCTGCGGATGCCGCGGTACCAGGGCGATGTCCGTGATGGCGGCGGACAGGCCCGGCCCGGCCAGAACGAGGTGTCGTTCCGGTGGCCCCGGAGGGAGCAGGCTGTCGATCGCCCGGCGAAACGCCTCTGCGACAGGCCCCTCAGGGACGGACACCCGCCTACCACCCGAGACCGCCAGCAGGTGCGCCAGTGCCACCGCGACCGCGGCCTCCCACACTGGGCTCCAGAAACCACGCGGATCAACGGGCAGCGTGCTCGGCAGCTCCGCCCAGTCCATCACCCGCTGGACGGGGCCATCGACGGCGACGGGGCGCACGGCGTCCGGCTCCAGCCACACCACCTGCCAGAACCCGCAGTCGTCGACGCGGGTCGCCACCGGACAGCCGCACCCCGCGCACGCGAGGTTGGGACCGTACTGGCCGTCCCAGCCACAACAGCAGCCGCCCAATCGCTCCGGGATGAAGACGGTTGCGCGGACGTCGCCCGGCGCGATCCCGATCCTGTTCGGGGGTCCCGTGATGCAGTACGTCAGTAGTCGGACGCCATGCTCTTCCGGCTCGGGCTTCAATGGTTGCCAAGGCCGGCCGTCTCCGGGGTCCACCGCGTATGTTCCTGGCTCCAGAAGACCGGGGAGCAGGCCATGGCCGTACTTCTGGCCAGAGTGATCGGGAAGCGCCACCCGCGTCACCCTCGCGGTCATCACAGCGCCGCACTCCGCACAGGCGAAAACGACCAAGCAGCCTCCTTCATCGAAACGATGCGATCATGGTGACGCAAATCCCGCCTTGTGCGGAAGCGTTCACGCTCTCACGGGCGACCGCGAACTCGCCGAGGTAGGTGACTGTGCCGCGGACGCTCTGGAAACCTTCCTGCGTCAATGGCCCGCATTCGGGTCCCGGCTCCACTTCGTGCAGATGTGTCCGGCGCGTTCCTGGTGCATGCTCACGGCGTGACGAAGCTGGGCCCAGTCCTTCTCCAGCGAAACTGTCAGCACCAGCTCGGCGGCGTTGTTCCTGGCGGCGGGAAACCGGCGGAGAACAGCGCCAGTGAGGTGGCTGCGGGAGAGTCGCGCATCAAGTTCGATGCGAGCATGCCCGTTCACTCCGGGGCGAGCCCGGCGCCCCGCCCCTCCACTACCGGGCGCCCGAGCAGCCTGTCGATGCTGCGGCGTTCGCGTTTGGTGGGACGACCCGCGCCACGAGCCCGGACGGCCACCGTCACGGTCTCCTCGCGTGGAGGAGGCGGAGGGCTCTTGTCGATGTAGCACTCGGCGGCCACGGTGGCGCCGACGCGCTTGGTGATGACCTGGGAGACGACCACGATGCGTGCGCGCCCCTCGTGCCGCAGCCGGATCTCGTCACCGACCCGGACGATGTGTGCGGGCTTGACTCGTACCCCGTTGACCCGGACGTGACCGCCCCGGCAGGCGTCGGACGCGATCGAACGAGTCCTGGTCAGTCGCACCGACCAGATCCAGCTGTCCACCCGAGCACTCAGTTGCTCACCTGCCACTCCGACACTGTACTGAGATCGCCGCGCCGCCAGCATCCACGCCCGCCTGGCAAGGGGCAAGCGGCGCGTCGACGACCTCAACGGCGGCGGCTGGGCTGACCTGATCGTTGACGGATCTGCCCGTAAGAGCCTGAACTACCTCGCCACCGTCTACGGCTGTGGTGGCTCGCGATGAACTCATCGGCAAGTACGCTCGGAGTTTACGCACGTATTTGGCACGATCAACGGCTGTGTTCGTCCCATGCCCGGAGTGGTCGTAGCGGGTTGCCGGAGGCCCGAATGGCTCAGAATTAGGGTATGACCTGGGAAAACGCCCTCAAGATCATCCCGCATATGTCCCCTGATCATGGTCTTACGGCTGCATGCGGACACCGCCAGCTGCCTATCAAGGTCCACAAAGCAAAAGACCTGCGGCACAGAAACCGCAGGTCAGGGGGTGAAAATGCCGATCTAGGTGAGTGCCCCCGGCAGGTTTCGAACCTGCGGCACCCGCTTGAGGAGAGCGGGAGCCGTGTGGAGTCGAGCATGTCTTGTAATGAGCGATATGTAGCTGCCGCTCGTTGTGTGTCAGTTCCTCAATAGCGACCTCCCGCCACCCATCACGTGACTGCTGTTCGGCCTGGTCAAGAGCAACGTCCACGGCGAGAGAAGCAAGGCGTTCCCGCTCTTCAGATGCGGGTGCTCTTACGTCGATTCGCCGCTATGGGTATGAGGATGAGCGGTTGCGAAACGGCGGAGCCGTCCCGCATCTCTGGAGCGTGCCGGGCGCGCAAGAAGGAGGCCCAGGCGGCCGGCACGCGCTGATCCCGGCGGCTGCTATGGTGAAAGACGCTTGAGATCGGAAGCTAGGAGACCAGACGTGGCAGGTGACGACGACATCTCCGGGTGATACCGGAGGTTGACCGGCCCCGGCAGGCGCACATGACCGCCGCCGATGTGGCCCTCGTCGTCGTTCCCCCATTCCTGTCCCGCTTGCCGGGCCGCCCTCGCGCGCCCGGGTCACCTACGAGGTCTCTCGCATGTCCGATGCGTTCATCATCTGCTCCAGCCTGTCCTTCTCCTGGCCTGACGACACGCCCGTCTTCAGCGACCTGTCCTTCACCGTGGGCGGCGGCCGCACCGGCCTCGTCGCCCCGAACGGCGCGGGCAAGAGCACGCTGCTCAAACTGATCGCCGGCGAGTACCGGCCCGGCGACGGCAGCGTGTCCGTCAGCGGCGTGCTGGGCTACCTGCCGCAGAGCCTGCCCCTGACCGGCGACCTGACCGTGGCCGAGGTCCTCGGCATCGCCCCCGTGATCGCCGCGCTGGACGCCATCGAGTCGGGCGACGCCAGCGAGGAGCACTTCACCACGATCGGCAACGACTGGGACATCGAGGAACGCACCCGCGCCCAGCTCGACCGGCTCGGACTCGGCGACCTGCAGTTCGACCGCGCACTGCGCACGCTGAGCGGCGGCCAGGTCGTCTCGCTCGGCCTGGCCGCGCAGCTCCTCAAGCGGCCCGACGTCCTGCTGCTCGACGAGCCGACCAACAACCTCGACCTCGGCGCGCGCCGCAGGCTCTACGACGTGCTCGGCGACTGGAACGGCTGCCTGCTCCTGGTCAGCCACGACCGGGCCCTGCTCGACCGCATGGACCGCATCGCCGAACTGGAGCGCGGCGAGATCCGCTTCTACGGCGGCGACTTCACCGCCTACGAGGCCGCCGTACGCGGCGAGCAGGAGGCCGCCGAACGCACCGTGCGCAGCGCCGAGCAGGAGCTCAAACGCGAGAAGCGCGAGATGCAGCAGGCCCGCGAGCGGGCCGAACGCCGAGCGAGCAACGCCGCCCGCAACCTCAAGAACGCCGGCCTGCCCCGCATCTTCGCCGGGAACATGAAACGCGGCGCCCAGGAATCGGCCGGACGCGCGGGCCAGACCCACGCCGCCCGCGTCAGCGACGCCAAAGCCAGGCTCGACGAAGCCGGACGCGCCCTGCGCGACGACCAGAAGATCACACTCGAGCTGCCGGGCACCAACGTGCCCGCCGGACGCACGGTCTTCCACGGCGAACACCTGCAGGCCCGTGGCCTGTTCACCGAGCCCGGCATCGACCTGACCATCCGCGGACCCGAACGCATCGCGCTGACCGGCCCCAACGGCGCGGGCAAATCCACCCTGCTGCGCCTGATCAGCGGCGAGCTGGAACCAGACGGTGGCACGACCAGAAGGGCCGACGGCCGCGTCGCCTACCTGTCACAGCGACTCGACCTGCTCGACCTCGAACGCACCGTGGCCGAAAACCTGGCCGCCTTCGCCCCCCGCATGCCAGAAGCAGAGCGGATGAACCTGCTGGCCCGCTTCCTGTTCCGCGGCGCACGCGCCCACCTGCCGGTGAACGTGCTGTCGGGCGGCGAACGGCTACGCGCCACCCTCGCCTGCGTGCTGTGCGCCGAACCGGCACCCCAGCTCCTGCTGCTCGACGAACCCACCAACAACCTCGACCTGCTCAGCGTCGGGCAACTGGAGAGCGCCCTCGGCGCGTACGAGGGCGCGTTCGTGGTGGTCAGCCACGACGAACGGTTCCTCGCGGAGATCGGGGTGGAGCGCTGGCTGGAACTGTCCGGCGGGCGGCTGCTCGAGACCGGGAGGCCCGCCAGTGAGTGACGCGCTGGTCGCCCGCGATCTCGTACGGACGCTGGGCACGCGGCGCGTGCTCGACGGTGTCTCGCTCACCGCTGCGCCCGGCCACCGGATCGGGCTGATCGGCGAGAACGGCGCGGGTAAGTCCACCCTGCTGCGGCTGCTGGCTGGAGTGGATGAGCCCGACTCCGGCACCGTCGTGCGGCCCGTCGACCTCGGCTTCCTGCACCAGGAGTTGCCGTTCGTCGGCGACGCCACGGTCGCCGACGTGCTCGACGACGCCCTGCGCGAGGCCCGTACGGACCTGGCCGAGCTCGACCGGCTCACCGGGGCGCTCGCCGACGCCCCGGACGACGCCGCTCTGCTCGGAGCGTACGGGGCCAGGCTCGACCAGGCGCAACAGCGCGAGTCCTGGGACGCCGACCGGCGCGCGGAGATCGTCCTCGACCGGCTCGGTCTGGGCGGCGTGCCGCACGGGCGCGCGCTTGCGTCGTTGTCGGGCGGGCAGCGGGGGCGGCTCGCCCTGGCGGGGCTGCTGATCAGACGGCCTGCGGTGCTGCTGCTGGATGAGCCCACCAACCACCTGGACGACGCCGCGGTGTTCGTGGAGGAGCAGCTCCGCGGTATGACGGGGGTGGTGGTCGTGGCGAGCCACGACCGGGCGTTCCTGGACGCGGTCTGCACCGACCTGGTCGATCTCGACCCGGCGGTGGACGGGCCCGTCCGTTATGGGGGCGGGTACGGCGCGTACCTGGCCGAGAAGCGCGCCGAGCGCGAGCGCTGGGAGCGGCGCCACGCGGAGGAGCAGGAGGAACTCGGCGAGCTGCGCCGCTCCGTCGCGGTGACGGCGCGGCAGGTGGCGTTGGACGGGTTGCGACGCGACAACGAGAAGATGGGGTACGGGCACCGCGGAGGACGCGTCCAGCACCAGATCTCGCGACGGGTGCGCAATGCCGCCCGCCGGCTCGCCGAGCTGGAACGCGAGCAGGTCCCCGCCCCACCGCCACCGCTCCGGTTCCGCGCTCGCCCCCTGGTCACCGGCGCCGCCGATGTCGCGGAAGCCACCCACGCCACCACCACCGACGCTGCCGGTGTCGCGGAGGGTGTTGCCGCCGGCTCCCGCGATCCCCACGACGAAACCTTGCTGTCACTGCGGGACGTGCGGGTGCCGGGACGGCTCTCGATCGACCGGCTCGACGTGGCGCCGAGGGAGCGGCTGCTGGTCACCGGGCCGAACGGCGTGGGCAAGTCCACGCTCCTGGCGGTGCTGGCAGGACGGCTGGATGCGGAGGGAGAGGTACGGCGACGGCGTGGGCTGACCGTCGGGCTGCTGGCCCAGGACTCCGTATTCGAGCGGCCGGACCGCACGGTGCGGGAGACCTACGAGCGGGCGCTCGGTCCGGAGCGCGCCGAGTCCGTGCCGCTGCGCTCGCTCGGCCTGATCGGCCCGCGCGACGTGGACCTGCGGGTGGGGGAGCTGTCGGTCGGTCAGCGCCGCCGGCTCGCGCTGGCGCTGCTGGTGGCCGATCCACCCGAGGTGCTCCTGCTCGACGAGCCCACCAACCACCTCTCACCCCGCCTCTCCGACGAGCTGGAAGAGGCCCTGAGCACCGATGGACCCGGCGCCATCGTGATCGCCAGCCACGACCGATGGTTGCGCGCCCGCTGGCAGAGCCGCCACATCCTCCTGTCGTGAAGGTCGTAGTGCTCTACCCGCCGGCTTCGGCCCGGCCTTCATCAAGATCGGCGCCTACTTACCCTACCCGGGCAAGATCTGGATCAACGGCGTTGGCCAATCGTCAAGCCGTCAAGGCAGCCGCAGCAACAAGGGATCCGATGCGGCTACGGCAGTACGGCGATCTCCTCCGGAGAGCTCGGCATGGGTCGAGGCCGTGCCGTCAGGCCGCCCGGTGCGGCCTGACGCCGCCGCCGCGGAACAGGCCGCCGAACTCGTGGGTGAGCGCCTGGTCGAGCCGGTCGCGTACCTCGGTCAGTCGCGCGATACGCTCGTCGAGATTCGCCAGGCGCCTGGCGGCAACCTCGGCGACCGGGCAGCCGCCCACGTGCGTGTGCCGTACTGCCGGGGACGTCTCACCCTCCGGCGGGAACGCCACGTCGAGGACAGGGACCAAGGCCTGGATGTCGCGGATCGTCAGCCCTGCGTCCGTTAGTTCGCGTACGGCCCGCAACCGGTCGACGTCGTCCGGGCCGTACTCGCGATGCCCCGAAGCCATCCGCCGCGCGGCGAGCAGCCCTTGCTGCTCGTAGAAGCGTAGGGCACGTGGCGTGAGACCCGCGGCCGCCGCCGCGTCGCCGATGCGCATTTCGAGTCCTCCCGGGTCGGGGTCACAGTTCGACCAGCACCGCGCCGATATGGCGCCCTTCAAGCAACTCACACAACGCGCGAGGCGCCTGTTCGATGCCCGCCAGCAGGGTGTGCGGGAAGGTGATGGTGCCGTCGCGTAGCCCGCGGCCGAACTCGCGCATCGCCTGCGGGATCGCGTCTGACTGGTCGCGACCCGATATGCCGCGCAGCGTGATCGCCTGAAGGATCAGGTGACCGGTGTCGATCTCGACCGGTGCTGTGAAGCCGCCGGACACTTGGCTGGACAGGGTGCCGACGAGGGCGACGCGGGCGCTACGGCGGGCCACCGCGAGCCCGGCCGTCAGCTGTTCGCCCCCGACGTTGTCGAAGATCGCGTCTACACCGTCGGGGGCCGCTTTCCGCAACTGCTCCTCGATCGGGCCCGCGCCCCGGATGACCGCGGCGTCGTAGCCCAGCTCTTCGACCAGGTACCGACCCTTGCGCACGGAGCCGGTACTGCCGATCAGCCGCGTCGCCCCGCGCAGCCGGGCGAACTGCCCGGCTAGGGAGCCGACGCCGCCCGCGGCGCCGGTGACGAACACCGTGTCGCCCGGTCCCACCTCGGCCGCTCGCACGCCAAGCCAGGCCGTCGGGCCCTGTGAGAGGTGCGCGGCCACGTCGGGCAGCACCTCGGGGTCGATCCGCTGCGCCCCGGCCTCGTCGACCGCCGCGTATTCGCGCCAGCCGTGACGATGGGTGACGAGGTCGCCAGGTCGGAGGTCCGCCATCGGAGCGGCCACCACCTCGCCGACAGCCGGTCCCCACATGACCTCACCCAGCCCGTACGGTGGCATCGGCAGGCGGGCATCACCTTCCATCAGGGTGCGCATCACGGCGACGACGCTCATGAGGCGGTTGCGCACGAGTACCTGCCCGGGGCCGGGCTTGGGCATGGGTGCCTCGATGATCCGGAAATTCGCAGTGCCGAGTGGTCCTTCCGGACGGGCGACCAAATGCACTTCTCTGTGGGTGGCGGGGAGGGTCATGACGGCTCCTCGAGATCGGACGCGGACCTGACGACCGTAGAACTTGACGTTTACGTCAAGTGCAAGCACGCGGGGCCGGTGACGGGTGCGCTTGCCGCTGCTGGCCTCGATGGGCTGACGCCGGCTAGGGCGGCGGAGGCTGCCTCGTTGCGGAAGCGGCGTACGCCGTGGCCGTGTGGTCAAGGTCTGTGGACGTTCGTAAGCGGCAGATAGGAGCCGAAGTGGTCGGCCACGATGTCTGCCACGGCCTCCGCATCGTCGGACCCATCGACCTCTAGGACTCGGATGCCCAGGCGGCGAGCGGAGCGGGCGGCCTCGTCGGCGACGAGGCGGTCTCGGGCGAGTCGGTTGCGTTGTGCTCGATCGGGGTCGCTGACCGGGTGATCGATGGTGGCGGCACGGGGCAGTTCGCGGAGCTGGCGCCGACGAAATTCTTCGCTCGGCACCATGACGATCATTCGACGGGGTGAGTCGATGATGGGAGCTACCAGTTCGGGACGCAGTCCCCAGCCTTCGGCGATGATGGGTCGCCCCGATACCAGGCCGCGCAGGTCGTCCAAAGTCCACTCGAACCGCGTGGGAAAGCCGGCCAGGATCTCGTCGGCCATCTCCTGAGGGCTGGTGTTCACCCAGACGGTGTCCGGGTCAGGGTCTGAGATGGGCTCGCCAAGCCGCACTCGGCGGGCGATTCGACGGTCATTGTGCGCACGCGCGTCGTGGTAGTCGTAGTGGTAGGCGGTCAGCCCATACCGGGTCGCCAGCAGCCTGGCGACGGTGGATTTTCCGGCCCATTGGCCACCTCCGATCCATAGGGCGCTGTGCAAAGTGCCGAACGGATCCCAGACCTCGCTACTTATGGCGTTCACGGTTACAGCTTGGCGACGGCACAGGCGAAGAAACAGTCTTGTTCTGCCTGCTCGGCGGGGGTGATGATCGTAGAGAGGGGACGCGGCACCCCAGACGCCCAGCCACCGGCGCGCTTCAAGTGACGTGTGGCGGGATGTTGCGGCGGTGCGACGTGTACGCAGTGGGTGCCTATCACGGAGAGTAGCCAAACGAAGATCACTCTCCGCGATCAAACGGAAATCCGAAATGAGGACTCAACAAAACGGGCACAGGGCGCATCCAACGGAGCATGAAGCGATTCAAGCGTGCCGGATCGGCGATGATCGCGGGCGTACTGCTGACATCGGCCGCGTCCAGCCTCTTCGCGTCCGGCGACGCCTCCGCGCGGGCGGTCGCCGCGGTCGGGGCACAGGGGGCGATGGCCACGAACGCCGGCCTCTCCACACGCGGAGAAGGGGCGGCGACCAAGCGGTGCCGTACCGACGCCCTCACGGCGCACCTCGGGCGGGAGGATCCGGGGGCGGGGAACGTGTACGCATCGCTGGTGCTGACCAACACCTCCGCCCAGACCTGCTGGGTGTACGGCTTCCCTGGACTGGTCATGATCGATGGCAATGGCGACGCGCTGCGTACCCGGGTGCGCAGGGAAAGCGTCCGGCCTGGCCGGGTGGTGCTGAAGCCGAAAGCCTCCGCTTATGCCCGGCTGCACTGGGGGATGGTGGAGACCGGAGCCGAGGGACGATGCCCGGTGTCGGCACGACTGATGATCATTCCACCGGACGAGACAGCCCACCTGGAGATCCCGTTCAGGGCGACAGTCTGTGACACCGGCCGTATCGATGTCAGGCCGTTCGCCTCGCGAGCGCGCCCTTGACCACCCTTGCCTGCTGGTTGGGTCGGGCGACGAGTCGGTGGCTGCCTGTCTCCAGCGCGTACCACCTCGTCGTCGGTCACGCGCTGTCCGACGCCTGAACGCGAAACTGACCTGACGGTGAACCATGCGAAGCTAGAGGAGTCGCGCGATCTCGGTTGCGGCGCTGAGCACGAGTGGGGCGATCTCGTTCTCATCCCGCACTCCGATGGTCACCACGCCCACGCTGGCGTCGGCGGGGCGCCCTGCCGTGATGATCGGGGCGGCGATACCCCATGCCCCGGGCTGCAGCTCACCTGCGGTGACCGAGTATCCGGTGGTGCGGGCCTGGGTTATCGCTGGGCGCTCCCCGGGGAGGGGCGGGCGGCCGGCCAGGATGGCGATCCCTGAGGCGCCGCGGTTCGCGGGATGCCGGGTGCCGGGGCGATAGCTGACGTGGATCTGTGAGACGCGCGGCTCGGTCACGGTGAGCACGACCGCCTGGCTCTCGTCGATGTCGAGCACCGTGATGAAAGCGGTGGCGTTGCAGGCGTCGGCCAGCATCTGGAGCGCGGAGGAGGCCGCGCTGCGGAGCCTGTGCTGGACGGCGGCGTTCAGCTCGACGATGCCGAGGCCGAGGGTGAAGCGGGTGCCGATCCGGGCGGCCAGCCGGTGGTTGCCGAGTGCGACCAGATGGCGGGACACGGCGTTGCGATGGATCCCGGCCAGCTGGGCGAGCTCGGTGATCGTCAACCCGTCCGGATGGTCCTTGAGGATCTCCAGGAGCCGCAGGCCGGTGTCGATTGTCTTGGAGCCCGCCGTGGAGGCGGCCGGGCTTTGCTGATCAGGGGTCATTCGATGCCTGGGCTGGGTGCGGGGGTGTAGTGCAGGGGCAGGTGCTTGATGCCACCGATGAAGTTCGACACCAGCCGGACAGGCGGTCCGGCGAGTTGGACGTCCGGCAGCCGCCAGAGCAGTTCCCGGTAGAACGAGCGGAGCTGCAGCCGGGCGAAACGGGAGCCGAGGCACACGTGCGGGCCGTCCCCGAACGAGACGTGGTCATTGGGCCGGCGTGCGATGTCGAAACGCGTCGGGTCAGGGAAGCGCCGCTCGTCGAAGTTGGCGGCTCCGTGAAAGACGACGACCTTGTCGCCTGCGGCGATGCGCCGCTCGGCCAAGATTGTGTCGTGTACGGCGGTGCGGCGGAAGCTGAGGACGGGGGGATGCCAGCGCAGCATCTCCTCGATGGCCGAGTCGAGGAGTTCGGGGTGGTCGAGCAGGCGACGATGCTGGTCGGGATGGTCGAGCAGGGCGAGCAGCCCGCCCGGTAGTGCTGAACGCACAGTGTCGTTGCCCGCGATGATCAGGAGAAAGAAGAACATCGACAGTTCGGGATCGGTAAGACGCTGCCCGTCCACCTCGGCCGTGGCGAGCGCGGTCATGACGTCGCCTGCCGGATTCCGGCGCTTGTAGGCGGCGAGTGAGTGGGCGTACTCGAACATGTCGGTGAGCATGGCCGGGGATCGTGGGTTGACCGGCTTGCCGTCCGGGCCGCGGACGGCGGTCGCGTGGTCGGGATCCTGGTAGCCGATCACGCGGTTGGTCCACTCCAGGATCTGGCCGCGATCCGCGGGTGGGATGCCGAGGAGATCTGCGAGGTTGTGGATCGGGTAGTCGTCGGTCACGTCCGCCGGCAGGTCGCACTCGCCTCGCTCGGCGACCTCGTCGATGAGCAGTCGTGCCCGTGCCGCGACGCCGGCGGTGAAGCGCTCGAGGCGCCTGGCGGTGAACACGCCGGAGACGATCCGCCGGAGCCGGCCGTGGTCCGGCGGATCGAGATTGAGCATCATCCGCCGGATGAACGACAGGTCGGCGGGGTCCGGGTCGCGGATCTGGGTGGCGCCGAGCCAGGAGCTGAACTCGGTCGGCGTGCGCAGTACGCGTACGACATCCGCGTGGCGGGTCACCGCCCAGAACCCGGGCCCTGCAGGCCAGTCACCGACCTCGTGCTCCTCCTGCCAGCGCACGGGGTCGTGATCACGCAGCCAGCGGTACGTCTCGTGCGGGATGCCCTGCGCGTAGATACGCGGGTCGAACACGTTGGCCGTCGTACTCATGTCGATCACGGGCAACCCTCCAGCAGATCGTCAGACGGCCAGGAAACGTTCGATGGCGGAAACCAGGGCCAACGGTGTCTCGTCCGTCGCGTAGTGGCCGGCGTCTGCGAATGTCAGCAGTTCGGCGTTCGGGTACCACTGCAGCCACGTGCCCCGCATGACATCGGCGGAGAGCGCGGGGTCGTGTTCGCCGGCGATGACGAGCACTGGCGTGCTGGTGCCGGCCACCTCGGTGTGGAAGTCGGTACGGGCCCAGGCGTCCAAGTAGGCCCGGAAAGCGGTCACCGTGGAGTTCCGCAGCGAGTTGTCCACCATCTCATCGAGCCAGGCGCCCGGAAGCCGGTTGCCGGTGGTGAGATCGATGATCGCGCGGCGGTTGGCGGGCTCCTCGGCGGAGCCGGAGAACAGCGCCCAGCCCTCGTCGTCGAACGGCACGCCGGAGGCCGGCACCGGAGAGATGCCGACGAGCTTGCGGACCCGGCCGGGCGCGTCCAGCATCACCCGCTGCATCGCCGTCCCGCCCATCGAGTGACCGACCAGGGAGAAGGTCTCCCACCCCAGCTTGTCGGCGAGCGCTGTCACATCGGCGGCGATCTCAGTGAGGGTGTACTCACCGGTGAGATCGCGAGCCTGGCCGTATCCCCGGTAGTCGGGGAAGGCGTAGGTAAAGGCCTCGCCGTTCAGGTAGGGCTGGATCTTCTTGAAGGAGCCGCGGTCTCCGAACCAGCCGTGCAACGCGATTACGCGGTGCGGCCCGGAACCGAGGACGTTGTGGGGAAGGACGACGGGGGACATGACGGATTCTCCTTAGCGTTCGTGGGGCCGGATGCCGTGGCGGTCGGCGTCTGTTCACCCGCACATTGGGTGCCGTCGAGGCATTCCAGGCTGAACCAGACGTACTTGCCGTTTTCGTGCTGGACAGCGCCCCACTGGTCGGCCTGCGCCTCCACCAGGAACAGCCCGCGTCCGCTTTCGGCCAGGAAGTCGGGGGCCCGCCGCGTGGGGAGGGTTGGATCATGGTCGCAGACCGCCAGCCAGATCGTGGAGCCCCCCACTCGCACGTTGATCCTGATGTCGGAGGATCCGTGAGCGGGCGGGACCGCGTGCTGGACTGCGTTCGTGACCAACTCGCTGGTCAGCTCGGCGATCGTCGCCTCATCAGCGGGGGAGAGAGGTGCGTCCCAGGAGGCGAGCATCGCCGACACCCAGCGGCGGGCGATGGATGACGCGATCGGCGAGCGGGGCAGATCGCACCAGCGGGAGAGCAGCCGGCTCGTGAGGTCGGTGGCGACATTCATGGCACGCTCGCTGCGATTGGCGGTAAATGGCAGGTCAACGTGCCACTAGGGCATTGCGTAATGTCCCTGTCGTCGGAGGCTCCCGGTCCCGCGCCGACCTCCATGGGGCGCCTTGAAACGGCTGCGGCGCGTCCGAACTCAGGTTTCAGGCGATGAATCGCGAACACGGCGTGGACTTCTCCCAGATGCCCAAATATTGGGCGTGATGGTCAAAAAATGGGCGTGCAGCGAGGAAAGCATCGGCCGGAGTAAGGCTGTTGTCAACGCGAATGGCAGAAAATGTGGATCATTTGTGGTTGATGGCGGTATCGCTCGGCATCGAGGAGCGCTTCCGCCGGCGCGGCCCGCCCGGCGGCACACCTGCCGCCTCTGCAATCGTCGCCGCCCGTCCCAAAGGAGACCTTAAGCGTTCCGTAAGGATGTTCCGCGAGGCTACAGGCACATCAGAACAGCTGGGCCGGCCGGCCCCGCCCCTTCCTGGAGGACCATCATGAGGACGATCGCCGCAAGCCTGTTCATCTCACTCGACGGGGTCGTTGAGGAGCCGGCGGAGTGGCATTTCCCGTACTTCAACGACGAGATGGGCGCGGCCGTGGGTGGCCAGATGGCCGACACCCTGCTCCTGGGGCGCAAGACCTATGACAGCTTCGCCGGAGCGTGGCCGGAGCGGGAGGCCGAGGGCGGTGAGGACGTCGGCTTCGCAAAGACGCTCGGCGACGCACGGAAGATCGTCGTGTCGCGCCAGCCCCTGGAGTTCACCTGGCGGAACTCGGAGCTGCTCCAGGGTGACCTGGTCGAGGCCGTGACCGCGTTGAAGAAGGAGCAGGGCGGCCGCATCGCCGTGAGCGGCTCGGTCTCGGTGATCCGCCAGTTGCTTGCCGCGGGACTGCTGGACGAGCTGCACCTGCTGGTGCACCCGATCGCCGTTCGCAAGGGCGAGCGCCTGTTCGACGAGGGGGAGAACACCATCCCTCTGGAGCTGATCAAGTCCGAGACGTTCACGACGGGTGTGCTGTACCTGGTCTACCGGCCCGCCGAGGCGACGGGTGACGCCTCCTACGACGACGCCAAGACCCACCTGTCCCAGGGAGAGCAGTAGACCAGGGGTTGCCATTCAATTCTTGACGAAGTTAATTAGGGTGCATCCCGAGCCTTTGGGAGGCACCCGTTGAACTGGCTACTGAGTGGCGTGTTGCTCGCCGGACTGCTCACAACTCCCACCACCTCTGCCGACACCTGGACCATCACCGCGCCCGCGGGCGGGCCCGTCGCCACCGTGCACCTCGACGAGCGGGGCCGCCCGTCCGTGGCTGTGTCGCGGGCGGGAGCGACGGTGCTCGACCCCAGCCCGCTCGGCGTCACCACGGAACAGGCTGACCTCACCACCGGCCTGCGCCTGAGCGGTCGATCCAGCCGCGCCGTCGTCGAGAGGTACACCACCACGGCGGGCAAGCGCCTCCAGCGCATGTCCGTGATGAACGAGACCCGCTTCCGCTTCGCCCGCGGTGACGCCGAGCTCGATCTGGTCGTCAGGGCCGCCCGCGACGGCGTCGCCTACCGCTACGAGCTGCCCGGCGCCGGCGCCGTCCTCGGTGAGGCCTCGGGGTTCGACGTCCCGGGCGGGCCCACCGCCTGGCTCGCCGCGCACCGCCGCGACTACGAGAACCCGTTCATCCAGTACGCCGACGTCCCGTCGGGCGAGTACCAGATGCCCGCCCTGTTCGGGGTCGGCCAGAACTACCTCCTGCTGGCCGAGTCGGCGTTGAACGGCTCCTACACCGGCCCCCGCCTGGTACGCGACCAGGACACGTACCGGATCGCCCTCTGGGACGCACGGGTCCCCTACGCCGACGGCCTCACCACGCCCTGGCGGGTCATGGTCACAGGCGACCTCGCGACCGTCACCGAATCCACCCTCGTCGACGACCTCGCGCCCAGCTCGCGACTCGCGGACACTTCGTGGATCAAGCCGGGCAAGGTGCTGTGGAGCTGGCTGGCGGGCGGCCGGAGCGTGCAGCAGAGCCTGGAGCGTCAGAAGGAGTTCGTCGACTACGCCTCGCAGCACCGCTGGCCGTACGTGCTGGTCGACGCCGGCTGGTACGACGATCCGGTCACCGGTGAGCGGGCCTGGACGGACCGTACCGCCGAATTCACCTGGATGCCGCAGCTCGTCGAGTACGGCCGGGCTCGCGGGGTCGGCATCATGGCGTGGCTGCGCTTCTCCGACTTCGACACCCACGACAAGCGGGTCGAGCGCTTCGGACTGCTGCGCCAGTGGGGTGTCAAGGGCGTCAAGCTCGACTTCATCGACTCCGAGGCGCAGGAGCGGCTGCAGTGGTACGACGAGACGCTGCGGGACCTGGCCGACAACCACCTCATGGTCAACTTCCACGGCTCGACCGTGCCCAAGGGGATCAACCGGACGTGGCCTCACGTGATGACCATGGAAGGGGTGCACGGCGCGGAGAAGTCGTCCAACCTGACCACCAGCCACCTGGCGGCCCTCCCGTACACCAGGAACGAGATCGGCTCGATGGACTACACGCCGATGGCCTTCCAGCGGTCCGGCAGGCCCACGTCCGACGCGCACGAGCTGGCGCTTTCGGTGGTGTTCGAGTCGGGGCTGGAGAACCTGGCCGGGTCGCTGGACGCCTACCGCGCGCGGCCCGAGGCCGAGCGATTCCTCGACCAGGTGCCCACCGTGTGGGACGAGACGCGGCTGCTGTCCGGGAGGCCCGCCGACCACACGGTGATGGCCAGACGCAGCGGCGATCGCTGGTTCATCGGCGCCGGTGTCTCCGGGGCGGCCCGCACGTTCCAGGTGCCGACGAGCTTCCTGCCGGGGCGGTGGCTGGTCGAGGTGACGCGGGACGGCGTTGACGGCCTCGTTCGCGAGGCGCACGTGGTGCAGGGCGGCACGCTGGCGGTGGAGGCGCGGGCCGACGGCGGTTTCGCCGCCATCGCGTGCCGCTGGCGGCCCGGCCTGACGACCTGCGCCCGCTGAGGATGCCTCCGGTGCGGCGGGCCGCCCGCCGCACCAGAGCCCTGATCAGCCGGGCGAAGGCGTAGGCCGCCATCGAGACGGAGCCGGCGGTGTCTGTCGTCTTACTGATCGCGAGGTGGCTCCTCGTTCTGCACGCGGCGGGCCGATCGGTCGGGCCCGGCCAGTGCGTCGTAGGCGGCCACCACTCGTTTGGGAGCCTTGTTCCGCCAGGCGTGCTCGACAAGTTCCTGAATGCGCTCGTGTGAGACCTTGGCGAGATCGACCCGCAGACCGACCCAGATCTTCGTGGAGGCGGTGCGCCAGACCTCCGCGTAGGCGCCGGCGTCCTCGGCGACGGCCGTCGCCGCCTCCTGTTGACTGACGGAGAACACCGCGGTCGCGTCCCCCTTCTCCATGCCGGCGAAGGGCTTGCCGCTGACCTTGAAGCTTGGCAGCCGGAAGTGGGTGACCTCCTCCACCTCGGGCAACGCGGTCGCGAAACGGCGGATGTCGTCGAGCGTGATCACAGCGGACTCCTTTCGCGGTCCCCACCATCGAGCATGTTCGGCCGTGGTCTCTCCGAGATGGCCGGCCCCACTGGGGACGGCTCGGAGAGCATCGGCGCGAAATCAGGAACACCGAAACCTGAGATACAACGAGCCGAGCGCCAACTCAACCGAAACGGCGCACACCCCCGGGACAAGGCCGCCCTGAGACCAGATGTGAGTCCGCCCAACCGGAGTGGATCCAGCTGGAACGTGGCGAAATTATCTGCCCTTGACTCTGCTCTGCGGTGTGCAGGGTAATCCATCCTCGGATTGTCTGCTGCCTCCATGATCTTGAGGGATCACGAGCATTTCGATGGGAGACGCCCATGTCCGAGACGATCGCCGGGGTCGTCATCCCTGACAGCCCCATCGCCGCCGAGGCGACCTCGCTCGTGCGGGAGACGACGACCCCGCTCCTCTTCCACCACTCGCGCCGGGTGTTCGTGTTCGGCAGCCTGCAAGCCCGTGGCCAGCCAGCGGAAGCGCTCGGCCACAACCTTGATCCAGTGAAGCGCCCCAGGTTCGTCCCCTGTCGGGACCGTCAAGACTGTTGAGCGGTGGAAAGCCGCATTTCGCCCTCTCTTGAGCCCTATGATCATCGGTACCTGGAAGGCCGGAGCCGCGAGAAAGGACCGTCCGGTGGGGAATGACTTTGACGCATGGAAGGCCAGCATCGACACGACCAGGCCCAGCATCGCCAGGGCTTATGACGTTGTCCTGAAGGGGAAGGACAACTTCGAGGTCGACCGCGCCTTCGTCGCCGAGATCGTGAAGGTCGTCCCCGAGATCTACGACGTGGCGACCTACAACCGGCAGATCCTCGGCCGAGGTGTCCGGTTCATGTGCGCCGAGGGTGTCACCCAGTTCATCGACCTCGGCTCGGGTCTGCCGACGGTTGAGAACACTCACCACGTGGCGCAGCAGGCGAACCCGCAGGCGAGGGTGGTGTACGTCGACAACGACCCGATGGTGCTGGCCCACGGGCGGGCGCTGCTGGCGGAGAACGAGAACACCGCGGTCGTGACCTCCGACCTGCGTGACCCGGCGGCGATCCTCGCCGACCCGGAGGTTCGCAAGCTCATCGACTTCGACCAGCCGGTGGGTGTGATGCTGGTCGGCATCCTGCACCACCTGCACGACGACGAAGACCCCAAGGGGATCGTCGAGGCGTACATGGCGGCGGTGCCGCCGGGCAGCCATCTGTTCATCACGCACTTCTGCGACTCCAGCCAGGAGGCCCGGGACGCGGAGAAGAAGTACCTGGCGCTGCTCGGCACTGGGCGGTTCCGGACTCCGGAGGAGATCACCGGGTTCTTCGACGGCTTCGAGCTGCTGGAGCCGGGCGTGGTTCCGCTACCGCTGTGGCGGCCGGACGGGCCGGTGCCGAGGGACCTTACCGTGGGTCACCGGCTCATGTACGGCGGCATCGCCCGCAAGGGCTAGCATTCGCTCGCCGGTGGCGCATTTGCACATGGTCGGGTTCCTCCGTCACCGCCGGGGAACTTTCCGTACGAGAGCATGACCATGGCGAGCGAGACGAGCCGCGCGGGCAAGGGCCGCCACCGGGAGCGGCTGCACGTGCGAGGTGTCGCGCTGCCCTCGGAGGAGTGGGCCGAGTTCTGGATCGCTGACGGCAGGCTGGCGTGCGAGCCGCTGCCTGGCGCCACCACGGTTGTGGACGGCGGCTGGCTGCGCGCCTACGATGCGGACCCGCGCTCCGAGCCGGCCGTCCTGCACACGTCGGCGCGCGTCATCCATCGCGGCCGGATCGTTCGCTGAGTCCCTCCGATCGCCGGCTGCCTCTCGGCAGGGAGACCGCGAAGCCCGGGCCGGGCGGGGTGTTATGAGTCAGGCCGGGCCAGTGGTGAGCACAGGGCTCGGGATCAGCCGGATCTGGTGAGCGACCATAGGGACGCCGCCATGAGGAAGGCGCTCAGCCCACCGCAGATCATCACGGTGGAGACCGAGAAGGCGTCGACGACGCGGCCGCCGAGGAACGCGCCGAGGGCGAAGGTCGCCTGGAACGAGGAGGTGAAGACGACCGTGGCGCCTTCGGGCGTGTCGGGGGCGGAGTTGATGAAGGAGGCTTGCGAGCAGACGGGCACGCCGCCATAGGCCAGGCCCCAGAGCACGAGCAACACCACGGCGCCGACGGGCGTGGTGCCGATCAAGGGCAGTAGCAGGGTACTGGCCGCGATCAGGCAGCCGCAGGCCGCGAAGGTGTGCCGCAGGCTTGCGGCGGCGGCCTTGCCGGCGAGGAAGTTACCGGCGATTCCGGCGATGCCATAAGCCAGCAGGACGACGCTGACGGCCGCGGAATGCAGGCCGGTGACGTGCTCGAGGAAGGGGGTGACGTAGGTGTAGGTGCCGAAGTGGGCCAGGACGATGAGGAAGGTGGTCAGCAGGGCGATCTTGGCGCCTCGGTTGCGAAGCAGGTCGAGCAGGACGCGAGCGCTGGTCACCTGGTGGGCGGGCAATGGTGGCAGCAGCACCAGCAACGCGGCCAGGACCAGGATGGCCAGCGCGGCCAGGACGAGGAAGGCGATCCGCCAGCCGGCAATGTGCCCGATGAAGGTTCCGGCCGGTACACCGAGCACGGAGCCCAGCGGCACGGCGGAGAAGATCACAGCGGTGGCGGTGCCGACGGCCGCCGGTGGCACCAGGCGGCCGGCGAGCCCGGCCCCGATCGACCAGAAGCCGCCGATGGTGAGGCCGACGAGCACTCTGGAGATCAGCATGATCCAGTAGGAGTTCCCGACGGCCGCCAGCACATCGGCGGCGGCGAGCACCGCCATGAGGACGCACAGCATCACGCGGCGGTCCAGGCGGGCGGTGGCCACCGTGACGGCGGGGGCGGCGATCGCGGCGACGATGCCAGGCAGTGCCATGGTCAGCCCTGTGGTGCCGTCGGAGATGCCGAAGTCGGCGCCGATGGCGGTCAGCAGGCCGATGGGCAGGATCTCGCTGGTGACGATGGCGAAGATGCCCAGCATGAGCGACGCGACCGCGAGCCAGTTGATGAGGGGCGAGCGCGGCCGGGTGAGCGTGGTCGTTGACATGGTTCCCGTTCAGGCAGGAGCGCGTGGACTGCGGGAAACCAGCCAAGCAGTGATGGAGGAGCAGACACTGGCAGGTATCGGACCACACCGTCCCCGAGACAGGCGCCTGGCGGATGCAAATCCCAACGTGTGGCTGGGCGCCGCTCGTCTGGTCCCGGCGTGGCGGTGGGCGGAGGCCGCCGCTGTTCACCGCCATAACGCATGACGAACGCGGCACGACTGCTGCGCGAGTCCGACACGCGTCCCGGCCAGACGAACGGGCGACCGCAGTGGTTCAGCTCGCGAGCGCGGGCGCGAGGCCGAACGTCGGCACCAGGCTCGGATCGATGAACGCCGTGATGCGGCTGATCCGGTTCCCGATGAGGGTCAGGACCTGAACGCCGTACGCCTCGTACCGGCCGTCGGCTTGGCGTTCGTAGATGACGACGGCAGGCTGGCCGTTGGCCCGGGTCGGCGTCATCCGCCATCTGTCCCGCCGTAGGACCTGGTGGGACAGGAACTCGAGGACGGCACCCTGGCCCGTGAACCAGGTCGGAATCGGCGGCATCTCCAGCTCGACATCGGCCCGTAGCAGGTTCACCAGGGCCGCCGCGTCGGCACGGGTGAACGCGTCGACATAGCCGTCCAGAAGGGCGCGCAGGGCTTCCTCGTCCGGCTCGGCCAGGTCGTCCTCGACCGGCCCGACCTGGGCCAGGTGGGTGCGGGCGCGGCGGAGCGCGCTGTCGACGGCCGTGACCGTCGTGTCGAGCATCTCGGCGACCTCGGCCGTCCGGAACGCCAGCACGTCACGCAACGTCAGCACGGCCCGCTGCCGGGCGGGCAGGAACTGGAGCGCGGCAACGAAGGCCAGCCGCACCCCGCTCCTCCCGGCCACGATCGCCGCCGGGTCGCCGGTGGCGCCGAACAGCGCGTCGGGCGCCGGCTGGAGCCACTGCACTGACGGCTCGCCGGCGGCGACGGGCACCCGGTGATCGTCCGAAGGGGCGCCCAGGCCCGAGGGGAGCGGCCGCCTCGAGCGCGTCTCCAGGGCCGTCAGGCAGGCCATGGTGGCAATCTTGTACAGCCACTGCCGTACCGAGGAGCGGCCCTCGAACCGGTCGAACGCGCGCCACGCGCGCAGGTAGGTCTCCTGCACGAGGTCCTCGGCGTCATGGATCGAGCCGAGGATCCGGTAGCAGTGCGCGAGCAGTTCCGGCCGGAACGGCTCAGTCAGGGCGGAGAACTCGGCGTCCGGCAGCATCGCGGCTTCTCCCGGAGGTGTCATGGTGATGGGTTCGGTCCATATAAAGACCGGCCGCCGCTGGAAAATCCGTCGCCGTCGCCGAAGACAGATAGGTGATGTGAGTCACATGTCACGGCGTTCCGTCGTGAGTGCGGCATCTCGCCCGGGCCGGAAGGCCCGGCGGTAGTCGGGGTGCGACGCCGCAGCGCAGGATGAACTGCTCGCGGAAGACGGTCGCGGTGCTCGCGGCGGGCTTCCGGCGGCGATGAAAGATTCAGCCGCGGGCAGGGCGGGTCGCGCGGTGAGCTTGCCTGGTCAGGTGTGTGGGGCAGGCGCGGTCATGGGCGCGGGGGAGGGGCCTGCGTTGACACCTCGGTAAGGTCCCGCGAAACATCGTCGTCAAGAGACGGCTTGGGAGCGCTCCCATGCCGTGGCCCTCGAGTCCCGAAGGCGAGCGATGTCATGTCCCGTCCCCTCGCGCTGCGTTCCCGGCTCTGGGCCGTCGTCGCCTGTCTCGCCATGGCGATCGGCGGCATCGCCGTGACCGTGCCCGCTTCGGCGGACACCGGATGCAGGGTGGACTACACCGTCAACTCGTGGCAGGGAGGCTTCACCGCGCAGGTGAAGGTGACGAACTTGGGGACGGCGCTCAGCGGGTGGCGGCTGCGGTGGACGTACGCGGGGGACCAGCGGGTGACGAGTGCGTGGAACGCACAGGTGGAGCAGAACGACAGGGTGGTGACGGCGGCCAACGTGGCGTGGAACGGCGCGTTGGCCACGGGTGGCAGCGCCGAGTTCGGCCTGCAGGCCACCTGGTCGGCGGCCAACCCCACACCCACCGACTTCACGCTCAACGACGTGGCCTGCAACGGCACCACAACCCCGAGCCAGACCCCCACCGTCACGCCCACCGTCACCCCGGCGGTCACCCCGACCGTGCCGCCCGGCTGCTCAGGGGCGACGGTCTGCTCGGGATTCGAGGACCAGACAGGCAGCCCGTCCGGCGAGTGGCAGGTCGTCACCCCCAACTGCGCAGGCACCGGCACGGCCGCGATCGACACCGCGATCTCGCACAGCGGCGGCAAGTCCCTGCGGGTCAACGGGGGCGGCGACTACTGCAATCACCTCTTCGTCGGCACCACCCGCGACGTCTCCCACGTCGGCCCGGTGGTCTACGCCAGGATGTGGGTCCGGCACACGACCGCTCTGCCCGCGACCCACGTCAGCATGATCACCATGGCTGACGCCAACGACGGCAACCGCGACCTGCGCATCGGCGGCCAGAACGGCGCCCTGCAGTGGAACCGCGAATCCGACGACGCCACCCTGCCCGAGCAGAGCCCGGCTGGGGTCGCGCTCAGCGCCGCGCTGCCTGTCAACCGCTGGGTCTGCCTCCGCTACGAGGTCGACACCTCCAAGCAGTCGATGCGTACATATCTGGACGACCAGGAGGTCGCCGGCCTCCGCGTGGACGGCACCCCGACGCAGGACATCGACTCCCAGTGGCTGCGCCGCACCACCGCGCCGCGCCCGGCCACACTGCGGCTGGGCTGGGAGAGCTACGGCAACGACCAGGACACCCTCTGGTACGACGACGTGGCACTCAGCTCGTCACCGCTGTCCTGCTAAGTCGAGCCCGCGGTGCTCTCCCTGACCATCAGCCGGTGCGGCACGATGATCTCGGAAGGCGCGGCGGGCGAGCCGTTGATCGAGTCCATCAGCGTGTTCACCGCCCTGCGCGCGATCTCCCCCTTGTCCGGGGCGATCGTGGTCAGGCTGGGTGTGCTGTACTCGCCCTCTTCGATGTCGTCCACCCCGACCACGGCCACGTCGTCGGGGACGCGGCGGCCCGCCCTGGTCAGTGCCCTGATCGCGCCCAGGGCGAGCAGGTCGTTGTAGCAGAACACCGCGTCGGGCGGCTCGGGCAGGGCGAGCAGGTGCTCCATGGCCTCGGCGCCCAGACGCCGGTGGAAGTGCGAGGTGGAGACGACGAGCTCCTCGTCCACCTCCAGGCCGGCGCGGGCGTGCGCCTGGCGGTAGCCGGCGGTGCGCAGCTGGGCGGTCTCGCCGGTCGCGTACGGCTGGTCGCCGATGGCGGCCACCCGGCGGCGGCCCAGGTTCAGCAGGTGGGTGGTGGCCTCGCGGGCGGCGGCGACGTTGTCGATGGCCACGTGGTGGAAACTGCCGTTGAAGATGTGCTCGCCAAGCAGCACGATCGGGATCCGGTTGCCGCGCCCGCGCAGCTCCTCGGCGGAGATCGTCAGCGGGCTGAGCAGCAGCCCGTCGAACATCGTGGCCCGCGAGTCCCGCCCGAGCAGCTCGCGCTCCCGGTCACCGTCGCCGTCGGTCTGGTCGACCATCACCACGTAGCCGTGGGCGCGGGCCGCCGTGATCACCTCGCGGGCCAGCTCGGCGAAGTACGGTACGTCCAGCTCGGGCACCACCAGGGCGATCATCCCGGTACGCCCCTGCTTGAGATTGCGCGCGATGAGGTTGGGACGGTAGTCGAGCTCGTCCAGCACGGCCTGCACCCGGGCACGCAGCTCGTCTGACACCGGCGCGTAACCGTTGACCACGTTGGACACGGTGCGAATCGATACGTTCGCCCGCTTGGCGACGTCGCGCAGCGTTGGACCGGCCATGCGTCTCCTATACCCTCCGAAGGCTGTGCCTGGGAAGATCCCCAAACCGCTCTTGCATCGTTGCAGACAAGTATGCATTATGTCTGCATCGTTGCAGAGCCCTCACTTGAGCCCAGGCCGAGGAGACAGAGATGTCCACACCCCACATAGACCGGCGCGGTTTTCTCAAGGGAGCCCTGGGCATCGCCGCGGCCGGTTCGCTGGCGGCGTGCGCACCGGGCGGCCCGAGCACGCAGCCGAGCAAGCTGGCCGCGCCCGCCGCGTCGGCGTCGTCGGCCAAGGGCGAGATCACCATCTGGAACCGGTCGGGTGACCTGTTCAAGGTGTTCGACGCGGCCATCGGCAAGTTCCGCGAGGCGTACCCGGGCGTCAAGGTGAACCACCAGGCCGTGGACATCGACGCGAAGCTGGCCAACACGCTGATCAGCGGCACCGACGTGCCCGACGGCAGCTTCTGGGACGACGCCAAGATCGGCGGGCAGGCCGAGCACCTGTACGACCTGACCGACCTCATCACGCCGTACCGGGACCAGACCTCGCCATACAAGCTCTCCGTGAACACCGTGGACGGCAAGATCTACGGTGTTCCCTGGGACCTGGACCCTGGGCTGCTCTGGTACCGCGAGGACGTGCTGGAGAGCGCCGGAGTGGATCCCGCGAGCCTGGCCACTTACGACGACCTGCTGGCCGCCGCCAGGACGGTCAAGGAGAAGGACCCCAAGACCAAGCCGATCCACCTGGAGAAGACCCCGTTCCTCAGCCAGCTCTGGCTGGAGATGCTGGCCAACCAGCAGGGCACCAGCCTCACCGACGCCCAGGGCAAGCTGCGGCTGGACTCCGCCGAATACCGGCGGATCTTCGGCTGGATCCAGAGCGCGGTCAAGGACGACCTGGTCACCCACGCCCCCTACCTCGAGCCCGCCGACGTCAACACGCTGGACAGCGGCCAGCAGGTGTTCGTGCCGTGGGCGATCTGGTGGTCGTTCGCGCCGCAGCAGCTGCTCAAGGCCACCAAGAGCAAGTGGCGGGCCGCGCCGCTGCCGGCCTGGACACCGGGCGGCGCGCGCAGCGGCGCCATGGGCGGCAGCAGCTTCGTCATCCCCGCCAAGGCCAAGAACCCCGAGCTGGCCTGGCTGCTGTACGAGTTCCTGTGCTTCAAGGAGCCCGGCTACACCGCCGTGTACGGCCCCAACGCCGTCTACCCCGGCGGCCTGTCCACCTCGATCCCCAGCTTCACCCCCGCACTCGACCCGGCCAAGCCGCTCTTCCAGCCCATCGAGGCGCTCGGCGGCCAGGACCTGTGGAAGGTCGCCGTCGAGGCCGCGGGCACCATCCCGGCCGCCGCGCCCATCCCCTGGTGGTGGGCCCAGTCGGTGGACTACCTCGGCAACAACATGCAGCGCCTGATCGAAGGCAAGATGTCCCCCGACCAGGTGATCACGGAGTCGGCCGAGAAGATCCAGCGCAACCTGATCGACCGCTCATGAGTCTCGCGAGCATCACCCGGGCCGGTCGGCCGCGCGTGAGGTCCACGCGGCTGTCGCCGTACCTGTTCATCGCCCCGTTCTTCCTGGTCTTCGCCGCGTTCGGGATCTACCCGCTGATCTACGCGCTCCAGCTCAGCTTCATGCGCTGGCGGGGCGCGGGCGCTGCCCACTGGGTCGGCGCGGACAACTACCTCTACCTGCTGACCAGCCCGGACTTCTGGGCCTCGCTCGGCAACAGCGCCGTCATGTGGCTGCTGATCGTGCCGATCCAGGTCGTGGCCGGGCTGGGCGGCGCGGTGCTGCTGGCCAACGCCAAGCTGCGGCTGCGCGGGCTGTTCCGGGTGGCGTTCATCGCGCCGTTCGTGACCCCGCTGGTCGCCATGGCGCAGGTCTGGATCGTGCTGTTCGACCAGGACTACGGCCTGGTCAACTACCTGCTCAACCTGGTGGGCCTGCCCGACGTGGGCTGGCTGACGTCCACGGCGTGGTCCAAGCCGACGCTGGCGCTGCTGTTCCTGTGGAAGACCACCGGGTTCGCGATCATCATCCTGCTCGCCGGCCTCCAGGCCGTCCCAGGAGGTGTGTACGAGGCCGCCGCGCTCGACGGCGCCTCCCGGTGGCGCCAGTTCTGGTCGATCACCGTCCCGCTGGTGCGGCGGAGCATGGCGTTCCTGGTGGTCGTGCAGACCCTGGCCGTCTTCCAGATGTTCGCCGAGCCGTTCGTGGTCACCGAGGGCGGCCCATACGGCTCCACCACCACCGCGGGCCTCTACCTGTACGACCACATCACCGCCTCCGACCTGGGCACCGGCGCCGCGAACTCGTTCCTGCTGGTCCTGCTGGTCTTCGGCCTGTCGCTGGTGTCGGTCAGGCTGCTCCGGCCGAAAGACGAGGTGTCATGAACCAGACCCGCCCCGGACCCCTGCAGTACGCGGTCCTGGCGCTGCTCGCGATCGTGTTCCTGTACCCGATCTGGTGGGCGGTCAGCTCCTCGCTCAAGCCGGCGGCCGACATCATCGCCGACCCCCTGTCGATCGGCGCGCTGACGCTCGACAACTACCGGGCCATGTTCGCCGACGTGCCGATCGGCACCGGGTTCGCGAACACGGCGCTGGTGCTGGTGGTCAGGGGCGCCATGACGATGTTCTTCTGCCCGCTGGCCGGATACGCCTTCGCCAAGTACGACTTCGCCGGCAAGAACGTGCTGTTCGGCGTGGTGCTGCTGACGCTGATGCTGCCGACGCTGGTGCTGATCATCCCGCTGCTGCTGGAGATGAGCGCGCTCGGCTGGGTGAACACGTACCAGGCGCTCATCCTGCCGGGCAGCATCGACGCGTTCAGCATCTTCTGGATGCGGCAGACCATCGCCGCCATCCCGGACGAGCTCATCGACGCGGGCCGGGTGGACGGGGCGGGCGAGTTCGGCATCTTCGCCAAGGTCGTGCTCCCAGTGATCCGGCCCGGACTGGCCGCGCTGGCCGTGCTGACCACCATGAACATCTACAACGACTTCGTCTGGCCGGTCGTCGCCGTCAACGACACCTCGCACCAGACCCTGCAGGTGGTCCTGTCCACCCTCGCGCAGAACGTCACCGGCAACCGGATCGGCGCCGACTTCGCCACCGTGTGGGGCGAGCTGCTCGCCGCGGGCAGCATCGCCATGCTGCCGCTGCTGGTGATCTTCGTACTGCTGCAGCGCCACTTCATCAACGGCATCCTCGCGGGCAGCGTCAAGGGCTGACCCGCCGTCCCCACGGAAGAGAGCACCATGGAATACCCCCGTCCCCACTTCGACCGGTCGCACTCCTGGTCGAGCCTGAACGGCGAGTGGGACTTCCGGGCCGACACCGAGCCGGACTGGAACAGGACCATCACCGTGCCCTTCGCCTGGGAGACCCCCGCGTCGGGCATCGAGGCCCACTGGCTGCCCGTGGCCTGGTACCGCCGCCGGATCACGATCCCCGCCGAGTGGGCGGGTCAGAGAGCCGTGCTGCACTTCGGGGCCGTGCACCACGGGGCCACCGTCTGGGTCAACGACGTCGAGGTGGTCACGCACCGGGGCGGCTACACGCCGTTCGAGGCCGACATCACCGACGCCCTGCGCGGCGACGGCCCGCAGGAGGTCGTGGTACGGGTCTCCGCGCCGCTGGACAAGCGGGAGCTCGCGCACGGCAAGCAGCGCAGCATCCCGCGCGACGACTACGACGGCGTCTGCTTCACCCCGTCATCCGGGATCTGGCAGAGCGTCTGGCTGGAGGCCCGGCCCGCCACGTACGTGTCCGCGCTGAAGCTGCGCCCCTCTGAAGGGCTGGACGCCATCGAGGTGGAGGCCCGGGTGGCGGGGCCGTCGGAGTCCGTGCTCCACCTGGCCCTGCGCGGGACGGACACGACGGTAGAGGTCCCGGTCGCGGAGGGCGTCGCACGAGCGGTGATCCCCGTCGCCGGGCCGCGGCTCTGGTCCCCGGACGACCCGCACCTCTACCACGTGGACGCCCGCCTGACCTCGGCCGACGGCACCGACGAGGTCGCCGCCTACACCGGGCTGCGCCGCGTCGAGGTGATCGGCGAGGACCTGTATCTCAACGGCCGCCGCCTGTTCGTGCGGGGCGTGCTCGACCAGGGTTACTGGCCCTGTACCGGCATCACCGCCCCCGACGATGCGGCGCTCCGCCGCGACATCGAGCTGGCCGCCGCCGCGGGCTACAACCTGGTACGCAAGCACCTCAAGCTGGAGGACCCCCGCTTCGTCCACCACGCCGACGTGCTCGGCATGCTGGTGTGGGCCGAGCCCGCCGCGACCGGGCGCTTCTCGGCGGAGTCGGTGACCGCGTTCGAGGAGCAGATCGCACCGATGGTGGAGCGTGACGGCAACTCGCCCGCGATCGTCATCTGGGGCCTGTACAACGAGGAATGGGGCCTGGACTGGGACATTCCGGGCGACCCGGCCAAGCAGCAGGCGGCGGCGCAGGCGTACGAGCTGCTCAAGGCCCTCGACCCGACCAGGCCGGCCGTGGACAACTCCGGCTGGACCCACGTCAGGACCGACCTGCTCGACTGGCACTACTACGACGAGTCCGCCGCCTCCTGGGGCAGGACGGTGGCAGCGCTGCTGGACGGCGAGCAGGACGACTTCCCGGTGCGGCTCGGCCCGGACTACGTGGTGCGCAAGAAGCTGGCCGGGGTCCCGTCCCAGCCGCTGCGCGGGCTGCCCAACCTCAACAGCGAGTACGGCGGCGGCTTCACCAGCGTCGAGCGGGCCTGGCACCTGCGCTGGCAGACCCAGGAGCTGCGCTGGCACGACCGCCTGGCCGGCTACGTCTACACCGAGCTGTACGACATCGAGCACGAGTCCGCGGGCCTGCTCGACTTCGAGCGCCGCGCCAAGGACCTGGCCGGCGTGGACCCCGCCGACGTGAACGCCGAGACCACGCTCGTGCTGGACGTCGTCCCCGTCGCGCCCGGCCGCGACCTGCTGAGCGAGTCGCGTGAGGTCACCGTGCCCGTCCACGTCTCGCACCACGGCGCCGAGCCGGTCAACGGCCATCTGCACACCGCGTGGACCCCGGTCTTCGGCCCGGCTCCCACCGCCCCCGGCGCTTTCGGCGCGGAGGGACCGTGGATCGAGGCCAAGCCGTTCGTGCTCAGCGGCCCCGCCGAGGTCGGCGCCGCGCTGCCGGACGGCTGGACGAGCGGGCGGCTGCACATCGCCCTGGTCAGCGGTGGCACCGTCGTCGCCCGCTCGGCCGTGGACGTGGACACCCACACCGCCCCGGTCATCGGGGACGACCCGACCGCCTGACCCGGACGCGCTCTACCGCTGACCGTGCTGGGGGGTCAGAGCCACAGGCGCAAGGAGAGGGCCGCGAGGAGGATGACGATCGAGATGACGGTGAGGACCTTCCCGAGGGTGGAAACCGGCTTCAGCCTGCTCAGGCCGGGACGCCGGCGGTACCACGGCTTCCGGCCCTCGCCGTCATCCTCGGGGGCGGTCATGCGGTCGAGGCCGGCCTTGACGCTGTTGGCGACGGACGTTCCGGTCAGGCCCAGTCCGCGCACCGCGCTGTCCGCCAGTGTGTGCAGCATGGTCGGGGCCGTTCCGGCTGCGCTCACGGCCACCATCGCGAGCAGGAACGTCTGGGGAGGGCGGTCCAGGCCCGCGAGGATCTCTTCGATGTCGGCCGAGGTGAGCAGCCGGCGATGGCTCACCCAGAGCACATCCTGGTAGTAGAGGAGGCTCTCCTCGGCGGCGCAGATGGAGCTGATCGCCTCGATGAGGTAGCGGTGTTGCGTCAGCCCGTACTTGACGGCCTCCATGGCCCGTGGATCAGTGGGGACCGCGCGGCGGTCCGCCTCGGAGACGACGATGTCCAGCACCTTGCGGTTGCGGGACCGGACGGCGACGTGGAACAACTCGTCCTCCGACATGCCGTCCAGGATCTTGTGCAGCTGCTGGGGGCCCTGCAGGTTCGCGATGAGCAACCGGCCTGAGGGAGCGCTCCGCGGCAGGAGCCGGCTCAGCGCGGCGAGCAGCGCCGGCGGGAGGTCGGGCTCCGATCGGCGCGAGCCGCCCAGATCGACCAGCATCTCCTCTACGTCGGCCGCGTGCATCGGCGACGCGTACAGCAGCTGCAGCAGAATCTCGAAGAAGTTCCGCACTACGGCCGAATCGGCCAGCCTTTCGGGCGGGCGGATGGGGTTCGCCCTGATGAACACCCGGTAGGTCTTACGGTCCCGGTCCGGGACCCGTTCGCGAGCCCGCTGCGCCAGCTGCGTGTTGAGGCCGCTGAGCCGCTGCTCCTCGGCGTTCGCGATGCTCTCACGGCACTGGTGCAGCAGCTGCTCCACCGAGGGTTTCGGCGGGCGTACGACGGCGGTGTGCTGGTCGGGCGCGGCCGGGAGCCGGGCGGAAGTGCGGCCGCGGAGCAGTCTGGACGCCGCGGCGCGGTGGGACAGGTTGTCGAAGTCGCGCGGCTCCGCCAAGGTGGCGAGCCACCTCATCAGCTCGCAAAGGTCCTCACCCTGATAGCGCTCCAGCTCCTTCTCATAGAACTGTGCCTGGGGCGGGTACGACTCCGCCGGCTCACCGGCCTCCCAGGGCAGCTCCCACGTCCCGTGGGTGGGCGACACCTCGGCGAAGGACAGGCGGATCCGGTGCCGGGAGGCGCTGTTGGTCCATGTCGAGACCGCGAGCGTGTGGCGGAACCCGTACGGAAGCAGCCCCGCCACGGCGTCGAGGAAATCCAGCCGCCGGTCCATGGACAGATGACCGGCCCGCACCACGCAGACGGGCCGCCCGGTGAGCAGGAGCGCCGCCGCCCGCCGTGCCGTGCCGTTCACCTCACCGGCGAGCTGACGCTCGTCGTACGCCGCGAGGGAGAGCGGGAAGGGCCGGTCGCCGGAGAAGTCCCCCTCCTGCAGCGCCTCGTACAGAGCCCGGTACGACACCCTGGACGGCTCGGAAACGAGGTCCGCCCAGCGTGCGCAGACGTAGTACGTCATCGCGTACGGGCGTTGGAAGCCGTCCTGGGATTCCGGCTCGGTCTGCAGGGACAGCCCCAGCCAGGGCTCGCCGTCCGGGCCGGTGGCGAAGTAGTTGGTCGCCACCCGGGGGAGGGCCTTGGGCTCCATGGTGCCGGAGGTGAACGCCTTGAGCCACATGCCGAAGTCGGCGTTGCTGATCGCGCCCGTGCTGCAGCCGATCACACTGTAGTCGTCCAGGCTCTCCGGGGTCTTGCCGAGGATCGCCCAGTGGGCGGTCAGTCCTCCCATCGTCTGCTCCTCATCATGCCGGGCCGGAGCATGCGGCCGAGCCAGATCACGGGCTCCATCACGTTCAGGGGGCGGATGGCCCCCCGGATCGTCAGCCCGCCGTTCGCGTTGTCGATGACGTTCAGGAAGTCGTCAGGGTCGAAACGGCCGTAATCCTCATCGATAAACAGGCCCACCGAAGACGTTACGAAGTACCTGATGCGGTCCTCATGGAAGAACGCCTCGATCAGGTCGAGGATCATCTCCGCGTTGTGGTCCTGGGCCTCCCGGCACAGCAGCCGGAAGAAATCGCGGACCCGATCCTCGGGCACACGGGGGATCCGCAGCTCATCGGTGGGATCCCGTTCCGTGTACCCGTCTTCCATCGCGATCCTCAGCACCTTGGGGTCGTCGTACTTGGTGATGCAGACCGCGATGTAGTGGGGCAGTTTGCCGTCCTCGTACTCGTCCCCGACGAGCATCCGCCCGGCGACCTCGTGCAGCGCGGCGTCCAGGTGTTTGAAGGCGTCGCCCACCCGGGCCTCCCGGTCCGGGTCGAACATGTAAATCAGCCCGCGGCTCTCGACCAGGCTGTCGACCAGCGCCTTTTTGTCGATGTTCGTCTCGGACTCGGCGTACAGGTCGCCGCGCAGGTCCAGGAAGTCGAGCTTGACCTTCGGCGCCTTCGCCACATGCGTGGCCCACGGCCACCACCATCGTCTGCGCGGCGCCTCCGCCGGGCCGATGACCATCCAGCTGTAGTGGGTCAGCGCCTCGGTCGGGGCCGGGAACGTGCGCGCCTGCAGCAGCGTGTTGCGCAACTTCGCGAGTTCTGTCCGGGACACCGGGTTCTCCCCGATGAGCCGCCAGCCCGCGTCGGGGGCCTTGTTCAGTGCGATGCTCAGCGCCGCCAGGAAGGCGGTCTTGCCGCTGCCCGAAGCCCCCCACATCGCGATGTCGGGGTCGCGACCGCGCTCAGGACCGCCGGGGGCGGAGTCAGTGTCGACCACCGATGTCCTCATTCTGGGAGACGAAGGGAAGGGAAAGCGCGGCGCCAGGCTCTTTCACCAGGCCGAGCCGGACGACGAGTTCTTCCGCGTTCACCGCATCCACCTGGAACAGCGCGGCCGAGCCGAGCCGACGCCAGGGAGACGAGAGTGCGGGCGTACTGTCGCAGATGGCCGCGCTCCTCAGGCCGAGGCGCTCTTCCAGCTCGTGCAGCAGCGCCAGCCAGTCGTACCGCGCGGGGCAGGGGGGCACGCGGTCGAGGCCGGACCGCGGGGGATGCGGCGGCCGAGCCCCGATGGTGAGCAGCGCCGTCTGTGGGTTGCCCTGCCGGGAGAGCAGCCGGGCGTGCACCTCCCCGAGCACGTCCTCGAGCTGGGCGGCGTTCGGGTAGGTCGGCGCGGTTGGCTGCAGGGACTCCAGGGCGGCCCGTGCCTGCGCCGTGGAGGCGGACCAGACGGCCAATGTCGGCCGGGTACGGTCCGCGTGCCTGGCGCCGAACACGTGGGTGCCGTAACCCACGACGGACACCTCGAGCTGCTGGAGGCCGAGACCGCGCTCGGCGAGAAGGTCGATCACGTAGCCGGCCCAGTGGCAGCGGGCCTCGAACTCCTCCATGGTCCCCGCCGTCTCTATGGCGCACACCAGGTGCGCGGGCCGGGGCGCGGGTTCCAGCCGGTCCGGCAGTACGGCCATCACTTCGGCCCACGGACGCGTGTCCGGCTGGAGGCCGGGGACCTCGGGGAAGCGCACGACGCCGGGCCGCTCCAGCACCGCCCGCAGCACATGTCGTCCGGGCGGCAGCGGCGCGTGGTCCACCGACACCAGCTCCGATGGCTGGAGCAGGCCTGACCAGGCGGAGACCGCGAGCAACATGCCTGTCGGCGCGGTGCAGGTGACGGTCACCTGGGCCTCGTCCCCGGGCTTCGCCCCGGAGCCGAAGAGCCGCTGTCCCACGAGTTCGAGCCAGCCGCCGTCCGAGCGCTCGCGGGCCACGATCAGGTCGTACGCCTGACGCAGGGGCGCGCCGGCGATCAACTCGGCGAGCAGCTCCCCGACCTTGACCCCGGGCGCCTCGACGACCTGGGCCGATGGGCGCCATTGTCGCAGCGCGCGTAAGGCCGCCTCCTGTTCGGGCCCGTCGGCGGAGCGCACCACCATCACCGGGTCCTCCTCGTCGGCGGAGATCAGATCGCCGGCGACCCGGAGCACCGCGTCGAAGACCTCATCGCCAGAGGCGGTCAAGGTGGACCACTTGGCGGCGGCTCTGCGCGTGTGGTACGGCGTGCCGACCTCGTCGACGCGGACCTCGAAGATCCGTATCCCGGCGGCGTCGATCTCAACGACGGCCAGCCGTTCCCTGAACGAGGCGATCAGATCGGTGAGATCGCCACGCAACCCGCCCTCTGCGAAATGGTTCAAAAAATCTCCCGCCAGATTCGAACTTTTATTCGTTACAATGCCCTGTTTGACACTAATTGGCGGGACATGTGGCGATAAAGGATGATTATCAATACTTTGTCCGATTTCTGGTGGTTTGTGATTGCTCTTTGCTCCTTGTGAAAGCTGTTAGTGGCGGGGTGCCTGACATAGTTTGTGATAAATCAAGATTGCCGGTTGTTTATGGTAGTCAGTGGATTACTCACGGGGTAGGGCGTACAGCGCCTTGTCCCTTCTCCCCGGAGCCGCGCGTGGTCGGTAGATGGTTGATCGTCCTGTCGGGTGCCCGTTCGGATGTGCTCGAGAAGCACAAGGGGGAGCGCGCCAGGTTTCACGGCCTGGGTGGCGCCCTCCTGACCACGGCCTGCATCGCGGCCATCTCCATGACATTCGCGCTCGCCTCGGCGCTCAAGGTGTTCCTGCCGGTCGCCGTCCTGATCGGCCTCGTCTGGGGCGTGGCGATCCTGAGTCTGGACCGGTGGCTCGTCACGTCCCTGCCGGTGCAAGGTGGACGGCGCTTCTGGCTCGCCCTGCCTCGGGTGCTCCTCGCGTTGCTGCTGGGCGCCGTCATCTCCACGCCGCTGGTCCTGCAGATCTTCAAGCCCGAGATCGATGCCGAGATCGTCGACATCCAGCAGGAGAAGGCCGACGCGTTCACCCGCACGCAGCAGGGTGGCGAGACCGGCCGGCGCATAGCCGCGCTGCAGAAGTCCGCGGAGGCTCTGCAAGCTGTGGTCGCCTCTCGCGGGGAGACCGCTCTCGATCCGGCGGCCGACCCCCGGATCCAGGAACTGAACAAGTCGCGCGATCAGGCGGTGAAGCAGCGGGACAAGTTCTACCAGGAATGGCAGTGCCAGCTGTACGTCGGGCCGCCCAAATGCGCGAAGAAGGGGTCCGGGCCTCTTGCGAAGGCGGCGGAGGAGGCGTACAGGGCCGCCGGCGAGCGGGTGAATGAGATCAACCAGCAGATCGAGCAGCGCAAGAAACAACTCAGCGTCACCCAAGAGGCCGGAAAGGCGAGCAGGCTGGCCCAGGCGGAGCAGGACCTGCGCGGCGTACAGGCGGAGCTGGACAAGCTGACCAAGCAGCAGGCGGGGCTCCGGGACGGCTTCGCCTCGGAGATCCAGGGGTCCGACGGCCTGATGCTGCGGCTGGAGGCGCTCGGCAGGGTGTCGCAGGACAACGCGACCCTCAACATGGCCAGGCTCTTGCTGTTCCTGTTCATCCTGCTCATCGAGTGTCTGCCGGTCCTCGTCAAGCTGATGCAGCGGCCTGGTAGTTACGACACGATCGTGGCCGCTTTGGACAGGGTGGAGATCGAGAAGGCCATGGACGACATCTACAAGGGGGACAGACGGTCGCGGCGGAACGACTGGGGGGACGGCACGACCCGGCCGTACATCGCGGACGAACCCCGTACCGAAGTTTTCCACCAATCCGGCACGCCGTCCTCGCCCCCGCGCACGGAGCGCCTCGAGCGCAGGAGCTTCGAGGACGATGCACTTCGTAATCTCCGCGACAACCGTGCTTCCCGGCCGGTCGGGACCGGCGACGGACGGCGCGCTGAGCACGCCGGACTGAACGATGATTGGTGATCGCATCGCCGGCCGGTTCGTCATCGAGGCGCAACTGGGCGCCGGCGGCATGGGACGGGTCTGGCGCGGCCGGGACTGCAAGCTCGACCGCGTGGTGGCGCTCAAGCAGGTACGCGCGGACGTCGGGCGCCTGGCAGAACTGAAGAAACGGGCGAAAGTGGAGGCGCGGGCGCTGGCTCGGATCGACCACCCGGGCATCGTCCGGGTCCTCGACGTGCTCGACGTCCCGGACGGCCCGTGGATCGTGATGGACTACGTGCGGGGCGACGCGCTCAGCGCGCTCATCAAGAGGGAAATCCTGTCCGAGCCCGCCGTGGCGCGGATCGGCGCCCAGGCGCTCGACGCGCTCGTCGCCGCCCATGCGGTAGGGGTGTTCCACCGCGATGTGAAACCGGACAACATCCTGATCACCGCTGCCGGGCAGGTCGTCCTGGTGGACTTCGGCATCGCCGCCATCGAGGGCCACGAGCGCATCACCATGCTCGGTCAGGTGGTCGGCACCCCGGACTTCACAGCCCCTGAGCGGCTACAAGGCGACCCGGCAAGCGAGGCGTCCGATCTCTGGTCGCTCGGCGCCACCCTCTACACGGCCCTGGAGGGACGTCCGCCCTTCCACGGGAGTTCCGACCAAGCCACCAGAAACGCCATCCTCGCTTTACCCGCGCACCCCATGACCCGCACGAGCAGTCTCCAATCGACGATCAACCGGCTGCTGGTCAGGAGCCCGGACAACCGGATGAAGGCCGGTGAACTGGCGCGGGAACTGGAACGGGTCGCCAGGGGCAACCCCGGGGCGGGGCCCCGTGGGACATCGCGAGGCCCCACCACGGGACCTCCTTCGCCCCCGCCCCCGCCTCCGCCTCCGCGGACGAATGGGGCGAATAGGGCCGGAGGGATGGGCGGCGGCGTCTCCGGAGGAAACCGGAGCCGCGGCCGAGGCGGGAACGGCGCGGGCCCGGATGGTGGCGTGGCGGCGCAACGAGTGCGTCGGGCGCTCGCCGGTGCCGCCGCCGCGGAAAGAGGCTCGAAGATCCTCGAGCTGCCCGCCGGCGAGGCGGCGAAACTCCTCTCCCAGCACTGGCAGTTGTTCACGACCGACGCAGTCGAGGAGATGTGCCGCCAAGCGGCGAAGAGTGCGACGATCCTGGGCATGTTGCTCCCTGTCCGCGTGGGCCGGCTGCTGGACCAGGTACGAGACCCGGACCTCGTGGCCGGGGTCGTACTGGCGATGGACTCCCGCCACCGCGGAGACGTGCTCGGTCACATGCACGATCGGCATTCCGCGGCGGCCATCGAAGCGATGGCCGCCGTCGACCTCCGGCAGGCCGGCCTTGCGGTCGCCGCGATGCCGAAGGGCCCGGCCGGTCAGGCGCTGAGCCGCCTTCCGTCCGCCACGATCGCCGGGCTGCTCGCGCATTGCCCGCCTTCCGACCGCGACCGGCTGCTGCCCCTGCTGCCGTCCGCGACTCGGGAGGCCGTTGAACGGAAACCAGCCGCCGGAGGATAGGCGGGCACGACGACATAAGTCAGCCCAGTGTGGCCGCCTTGCGCAGCAGCACTGAGCGTTCGCGCTGGTTGGTGCACAGCCGGGCCGCCAGCTCCAGCTCGGCGCGCGCCTCCGGTCGCCGTCCGAGCCGGGCCAGCAGCTCGCCGCGTACGGTCGGAACCAAATGCGAACCGGGGAGCCGGTTCGAGGCGATCAGCTCGTCCACGATGGCCAGGGCTTGCGCCGGGCCCGAGGCCATGGCCACGGCGACGGCCCGGTTGAGCTCGACCACCGGCGAGGGCGCGACCCGGCCGAGCGCCTCGTAGAGCACCACGATCCGGTCCCAGTCGGTCGCCTCGACGGAGGGCGCCGACGCGTGGGCGGCGGCGATCGCGGCCTGCAGGCCG
>NZ_JBFAMX010000017.1:0-56861 GCF_040659615.1 Nonomuraea sp. NPDC049784 | reverse complement strand
CGCGCAACGGAGGCGCTCGACCTGCTGGCCATCGCGCGTGATGGGCTCGGGCCCGACGGGCCGCCGGTGTGGCGGGCCCGCGTGCTGCGGGAGCTTGGGCGCGCGCATGCCGAGCTGGGGGAGCGCGAGCGGGCGACCGCGGTCTGGCGCGAGTCGATCGAGCTGTTCGAGAGCGGACCTGAGAGCGCGCAAGTCGAGGCCTACCTGGCCGGCTGATGCCTGATCACGGGCACTTCCGCCACGCCGGACCGCCGCGCCGCCTGCCTCGCCCGGCCAGGCGTCGGCCCCTCGCCGACGATCCGGCCGTCGGTCAGCGCGACCCACACGCCCTCGGGGATCGTGTCGCCGAGCGCCTGTTCCACCTGCGGGCGCGACGGCGCCGGGGTGGGCAGTCTGCGCCAGAAGAGCCACTGCACGACGATGAGTGGGCCGAGCGTGGTCAGCAGCGGCACCGCGCCGCTCCCGGACAGGATGGCCGTGGCCACCACGATCAGCAGCGCGGCGTCGATCCCGGCCGCCGTCCATCCGGCCCGCCTGCCGTACCGCTTGTACGCCACGAGCGGCCACAGCGCGAGCATGAGGCAGTCGCCCAGCCCGACGATCGAGGGGTCGGAGCCGTAACGGGTGGCCAGCACGGGCGCGAACGGCAGCCCGTCGAGCCGCGCGACGAAGTCCATCGTGAGTGAGCTGAGCCCGGTGGCGAGCGTGTCGTAGCAGGTCAGGGCGGCGGCCAGGGCGGCCACCTGGGCCGGGCTGATCGCCGTCTGCACCCAGAGGTTGACCACGCCGACGACCAGCACGATCACCGCCACGTCGTTCAGCACGAGGACGCCCGGCTCCCACCCGGCGAAGTACGCGGCCACATCACCGCCGCACAGCAGCAGCGCCGCGATCGCCGCCGTCCGGCCGCCGAGCACCGGTGCCAGCGTGAGCTGCGCGATCGTGAACACCACGATGCCGAAGACCGTCACGACGATGCCGACGGGGATGTGCAGGTACGCGAACGGCATCGCCACCAGCGCCACGATCATGATCGCGATGTCGGACCCGACGAACTTGCCGACCGGCGGGCGCGGGATCTCGTACCGCGACAGGAAGAGGGCCGCCAGTGCGACAGTCAGCGCGATGAGCGTGTTCAGGCCCAGGACGTGCGCGGTCATCGGACTCCGATCGAGAGGGGAGCGGCGTGCTCGAAGCTCTGCTCGATCAGGTCCGCCCGGACGTGGCAGGGGTGCGGAAGGTCGTCGGGGGTCTCGATCAGCCTGATGTCCTTGATCTTCAGTGCCCCGGCGCGCTCCTCCAGCCGGCCGAGCAGCGCCGGATCGTCCTTACCCGACACCACGTGCAGGATTCCGTCTTCGATCGCGAACCTGGTCGGCAGCGGCAGCGCGGGCTCGGCCTGCAGCAGGTCCAGCACGTCACGGGTGGACACCTCGGCGTCGACGGCGCGGCCCAGGACGCGGGAGGTCGCCGGGATCGCCGCCATCGCGCACGTGGGCGGCTCGGGCAGCGTTCTGACCAGGTCGCCGGTGACGTACCGGAGCAGCAGCGTGGTGTCACGGAAGGTGGAGTACGGGGTGATGACCAGCACGCCGGGCGCGTCCGGCCCGGCGGGCTCCATGGTGACCGGGTCGAGCACCTCGATCAGGCCCTGATCCGTGGGGAGATGCAGGTGGCCGTCGTCGCATACCCGCCCGGCGACGGGCGCGACCTCGGTCATGGAGTAGCCGTCGAAGACCTTGGCCCCCAGAGCCTCCTCGGCGCGCAGGCGCAGCGCGTCCGTGAGCACTTCGCCGCCGGACGTGATCTCGACCAGCCCGAAGTCGCGCGCGCTCCAGCCGCCGCGCTCGGCCTCCTGGACCAGCGCGGCGAGGTAGGAGGCGGTCAGGTTCAGGTGGGTGATCAGGGGCTGCTTGCCGGGGACGTGCAGCGGAGTGGCCAGGCGGTCGAGGGTGGCACGCGGGTCGATCATGCCGAGGTGCACGAATCCCGCGCCCGTCATCGGCACCGCCCGCTCGGCCACGATCTGGGCGATGGAGCGGGAGCTGATGGCGTTGGCCCACACGTGCTCGGAGCGCAGGCCGCCGTTCAACATGGCGGCGAGCGCGGCCATGTACGACATCAGCTCGACCTCGTACGCGGAGAACCACACGAGCGTGGGGCTGCCGGTCGTGCCGGTGGTGTGCGCGAGCACGGCGGGATGGGCCAGTTCGGAGACGAACGCCGCGGGCATGCCACGCAGCGCCTGCTTCGGGGTGGGCGGGACGTCGGCCAGGTCGTCCGCCTCGAGGTGGCGGTAGTACGGGACCTCCGCTTTGGCGTGCTTCATCGTCCGGCGCAGGCGCCGTTTCGTGAGGTCTTCCTGGATCTCCGGATCGGCGGCCGCCAGCATGTCCTCGGAGCCCTCTCCGGGCGAGCCGAACGCCTCCATGGTCGCCCGCGTGTCCTCCACCAGGGCTCGGACATCCCGGATCCGGAACCGCCGGCCCGACATCATCGACCACGCGTAGCCCAGTTGCCGCACCGCTGTGCCGAACACGCCTCGCCCTTCTGTCGCGATGGAGCTGTGCGTCCCCCAGGCCCGGAGCGCCCGGGGGACAAACGAGTGTCAGCCGTTGAGGACGAACACCGCGGTCGACAGCGTGCTGATGGCGTACTTGGCGTACCGGCGAACAGTCTTGACCATGGGACTCTCCCTATTCGTTCGGGATCGGGGGCTTTCGGGCTGCCCCTCTGCCTGTAAACGATCAACCCAGGTCCTACAAACCGGCTACAGAGCCGGTACACGCCTTCGCCGGCGCAGGAGGAGGCCGGTGGCGGAGGAGAGGATGAGCAGGAAGCCCACTCCCATCAGCACCCGCCCATCGGGTCCGGCCTCGCCACCGCCTCCTGTCTCGGCTCCTCCCTCCGGGGTCCTTGTGGTGGTGGCGGTGGATGTCGGCTGGGGGCTTGTGCTCTCTTGATCGCTGGCCTCGGGGCTGGGACTGGTCGACTGTCCCGTTCCGGGGATGGTGAGGGGGTACATCGTCAGGGCGCTCTTGTTCTGGACCTCGCACTTGATCGCGGGATCGTTGTTCCGGGGCCCGAAGTTGATGGACGCCGCGCGCACGGTGCCGGTGCCCGGGTTGTTCGGCGTCGTCTTCATCTCGACCGTCGTCGTGGGGAGCGGGATCGGCTCTCTTGGAGTGATCGTCCCGATCGGGGCGACTCCGGTGGCCGACGTGAGCCGGTCGATGTCGCTGATGCCCGCATACGCGTACAGGTTGATCTCGCCCTCCAGACCCGTGGTGGGGGCGCGCAGCTCGAAGCCGTCGACGTAGGAGCCGTTCCAGCCGATCGTCATCTCCTCGCCCACCTCGGCGTCCGTGGGCACCGTCAGCTCGACGTTGACCTTGACGTTCTGCGTCTCGGCCGTGCCTTGGAAGGCGCACTTGTACTCCACGACATCGGCCTGGGCGGCGGCGGACGAGAGTAACAGGGTGGCGGCTGGGACGAGCAGCAGGACACGCACGGCGGCTCCCTTGCTACGGACGGGGCACATGAGGAGACGGGGCGCGAGCGTGCCGGGTTGACACCTCTGTCCAAGTTCGGACAAGTACCTTCTGATCGGCTGCCTGTCCTTACGCATTCCCGCAGGCCAGAGCGGGCCCGGCCCGTAACGGATGTCACTCGTGTGCTGGGTCGGGAGAGGCGGGGCCTCTCAGCGGGAGTGACCGGTCGCCTTGGCGGCGGCGAGATGATCTTGCAGTTCGGCGTGGCGAAACTGGTAGAAGGGTCCAACGGTTCGCAGGACGCCCAGGTGGTGCCGGTTCGACGATCAGCCCGGCCACCACCGCCGCCACGATGGTGCCAGCGAGTCAAGAGCCCGTCAGGCGCGGCTCGGTGCCGGCTCCGGCTCGGAGAGAAGGGCGGCCGGGCGGCGGGGGAGCAGCAGCGGGGTCGCCAGCAGGAGCACGCCGGCCAGGCCGATGGCCGTACGCGGGCCGAGCAGGCCGCCCAGCACGCCCCAGACGGCCGTCAGGAGCGCGGTCGAGGCCTTGGTCGTCACCGCCCAGGCGGACAGCATGCGGGCGACCCGGTCGGTCGCGGTGCGCTCGAGGCGGTAAGTGGCGCAGACGGGGTTGAAGACCCCGCAGCAGAAGATGAGCCCAAGCTCGACGCCCATCACCAGCAGCAGCCCTCCGGTGCCCGGCCCCAGGAAGGCCAGGCCGACGGGCCAGAGCGCGCGCAGCGCCCCGACCACGACCAGGACCTGGTGCTGCCCGAACCAAGTGACGAGCGGTCGGGCCAGCCGCGAACCGAGCAGCCCACCGATCGAGGGCGCGGCGAAGGCGAGGCCGTACTGCCAGGGTGCGAACCCGAGTTGGCCGAGCATCAGGACGGTCAGCAGCGGCTGGGTGGCCATCACCAGGCCGTTGAACAGGGCGGTGTTGAACAACAGCCGACGCAGCGTCGCGTCGGCGCGGATGTACCGCCAACCGTCGAGCAGGTCCCCGGCCCGCATGCGCGCGGCCTCCCGGCGCTGGGGCCGCGGCTCGTGCCCGCCCATCGCGCCGATGCCCAAGGCCGAGAGCAGGTAGCTGACCGCGTCGGCCACCACCGTCGCCACCGGACCGAGGAGCCCGATCGCCGCGCCGCCCAGTGGCGGTCCGATGATCGTGGTCGTCCAGGCCGTGGACTCGAATCGGGCGTTGGCGACGAGCAGGTCCTCGGCCTGCAGCAGCGTCTTCAGGTACGCGCCGGAGGCGGCGCGGAAGGTGATGTCGGCCGCCGCGACGACGACCGAGACCAGCAGGAGCTGAAGGAAGGTGAGCACACCGAGCGCGAACGCGGTGGGGATCGTCAGCAGCGCCGCGAACCGCACCAGGTCCATCGCGATCAGCACCGGCCGCTTGCGGCGGAACTCCACCCACGGGCCGAGCGGCACCGCCACGGCCGCGCCCACCAAAGCCCCCACGCAGGAGAGCGCGGCGACCTCGGCCGGTCCGGCGTGCAACACCTGAATGGCGATCAGCGGGAACGCGCCGAAGGCGAGCCACGTACCGAGCGCGCTGGTCCCGTACGCTCCCCAGAGCCACCCGAACCGCCGCCCCAGCCGATGTCCGCGCAGATATCCCACCCGGTGCCCGCTCCTCATGCCCGACGCTCCTCGCTACTCACCCGTACAACCGATCCGCGATCGGAAGCATCAAAGCGCGCACCATACCCGGGGATCAAACAACTGCAGGGCCGTCGGCCACAACCAGCGGTTGTGCCCATAGAGTGTCGGCGTGGACCTCGACACCGTCCGGACCTTCGTCGCCGCCGCCGACGCGGGGCAGTTTCAGGAGGCCGCCGCCGAGCTGGCGGTCACCCAGCAGGCTGTCTCCAAGCGCATCGCCGCGCTGGAGCGCAACCTCGGCGTGCGGCTGTTCACCCGCACGCCGCGCGGCGCCGAGCTCACCATCGATGGGCAGGCGTTCCTGCCCCACGCGCGCGAACTGCTGCGCGTCGCCGAGCGCGCGGTCGCGTCCGTGCGCACCGGCCGCCGTCCGCTGCGCGTCGACATGATCGCCTCGCGCAGCGCGGCGTCGGGCCTGATGCGCGGCTTCCACCGCGCGCACCCCGAGATCGAGCTCGACGTGGTGATGCTGTTCGATGTCGAGACGGCCCTCGCCGCCATTCGGTCCGGTGCGATCGACGCGTCCTTCCGCGCCGTCGCCGTGCCCGGCCGGCCCCTTCCCGAGGACATCGAATCCGTCCGGGTGCTCGACGAGCCGCTCCAGCTCCTCACCGGGCCCGCCCACGCGCTGGCCGGCGCCCGGTCGGTGACCCTCGCTCAGCTCGCCGGGCACCGGATCTGGATGCCCGGTATCGTCCCCGGAACCGAGTGGGCCGCCTACTACGACGATCTCGTCGCCGAGTTCGGCCTCACCATCGAGGCGACCGGCCCCAACTTCGGCTCCGACGCGCTCCTCGACACCATCGCCGACACCCCGGCCTTGGCCACTTTCATGGGCGAGCAGACCCGCCTGGTCTGGCCCGCCGACCACGGCCTGCGCCGCATCCCGGTGACCGACCCGACGCCTGTCTACCCGCACTCGCTCCTGTGGCACCGCGACAACCCCCACCCAGCGCTGGCCACCCTCCGCGCCCACCTCGCCGCAGCGGCCGGCCACGACGCCGCCGGGACCTGGACGCCGGGCTGGGTGATTCCGCGCTGAACGCCGCCGCGTCTGCGATCATCGTGGCCGGATCGACGGACGGTGGCTCGGGGCAGGCACGGCCATCGAAAAACTCCGGCTCCGCCCGCCGCAGCGACCCCTCCATCCCGCGCGCCCGGCTCGCCCGGCAGGCCCTACCAACCTTCGCCCCAGCTCTCGCTGTTGCTGCAGATCTTCACCGCGACGCTCTTCCGGAAGCTCTTGGGGGTGACCACCTCGAAGACGATGTTGTACGTGCCGGCGCCCTTCCACGTGATGGACGGAAGCAGGGGCTTCGACGAAGGCGTGCCCTGCTGCCTGCCCTGGTTCTGACCGTTGACGAGCCACCGGTAGCTGTAGGTGCCCGTGGCCGCGACCTTGGCCCAGATGTTCGTGTCGTTGCGCCAGCAGTCGCCCAGCTTGAAGCCCTCGTAGGTGAAGGTCACCGATGTCACGCTCCCCGAGTCGCCGCTGGTCGCGGTCGGTTTGGCGGTGGTGGGTCTGGTGGTGGGCCGCGACGTGGGTTTGGTGGTGGGCTCCGTCGTGGGGTGGGCGGTTGCGCTGGTCTTGGGGGCCTTCGGGGTCTTCGTGGTCTTGGTGGGGCGGGGCTCGGAGGTCGGGTGGGAGGTTTTGGCGGACTTCGTCGCCCCGGCGACGGGGGCGGAGGGGGTGGGGGCCGGGGCTGTGACGATGGTGGCGTTGGTGGTCCGGCCGGGCCATATGGGTGACCAGAGCCAGGCTGCCGCCACGGCACCGGCCACGACGACCGCGGTCCCGCCGGCCACGAAGACCGGCGTGCGCTGGTTGCCGGAGGTCGCCCGGATGGGCCCGGCGTGGCGGTGGTGGACCGGAGGCTGCTGCGGATGCCCGGGTCCGGCGCCCTGGCCGGGGAATCCCGCCGGCGACGGACCGCCCGAGAATGCCGCGTGCCCGGGTCCGTGGCCCGGAAATGGCGCGCGCGCCGGTCCGTGGCCGGGGGAGGCCGTGTGTGCGGGACCGCCCGGCGATGCGTGGTACGCGTGTCCACCTGGAGATGGGGGCGCCTGGCCGCCGATGAGCTGGAAGAGGACGTCCTGCATGGCCGGGCGGACCGCGGGGTCCTTGGCGAGGCACGCGTACACGATCGAGCGCAGCGGCTCGGGCACCCCGTCGAGGCGCGGCTCCTCGTACTGGATCCGCCTGAGCACCGCGGGCAGGGAGTCGTTGCCGAACGGCGGGGCGCCGGTGGCCGCATACACGATGACCGCCCCCCACGCGAACACGTCCACGGCCGGGCCGGCGGCGGCGCCCATGAACTGCTCGGGCGCCATGTACGCGGGCGTCCCCACAATGCTGCTGGTACGGGTCAGCGCGGCGTCCGTGGCCCGGGCGATGCCGAAGTCGATGACGCGCGGCCCGTCCCGTCCGAGCAGGACGTTGGCGGGCTTGAAGTCCCGGTGGACGACGCCCGCGCGGTGGATGGCGGCCAGCGCGGTGGCCGTCGCGACCGCCAGCCGTTGCAGGTCGGCCCCGGCGTGGAGGCCCGCCTTCTGGAGCGAGGGGCCCTCGACGTACTCGGTCACGATGTACGGCCGTGCGCCCAGCGAGGCGTCCAGCACCTGCGCGATGCAGAACGGCTCCACCCGCCGCGCGGCCGCGATCTCCTTGGCGAACCGGCCGTCACCGGGCAGCCCCTCGCGCAGCACCTTGACGGCGACCGGGGTGCCGTCGGGGGCGGTGGCCAGGTAGACCACACCCTGGCCCCCCTCGCCGAGCTGCCTGACGACCCGGTACGGGCCGATGGTCTCCATCGTCACGAGGTTTCTATGGCGCAGACGTTGAACGAGACGCTCTTCTGCGCCGCGGAGGGCGAGGTGACCTTGAGGGTGACGGTGTGGCGCCCGGCCTTGAGCATGTACATCCCCGAAGTCGCGAACGCGGTGTATTGGTCCTCTGGCACCCACGACCTGTTTCGCGAGACCGACTTGCCGTCGAGTAGCCAGGCGTAGGAGACCCAGACCTCACGTCGGGTCGACTCCACATTGGTCTGGAAGTGCACCGGTGGCATGTAGCAGCCTTCGGCGTCGTTCTGGCCGGGACCGCCGAACAGCTCGATCTCGAGGATGCTGGCCCGCGCGTTGGTGACCGGCTTCTTGGTGGTGCGGGTGGGCGTCGGGGTCTTGGTCGGGCGCGCCGTGGTGGCCTTGGGCGTGGTCGAGAGCGTGGGAGTGGTCTTGGGGGTGCTCTTCCGTACGGTGGGCGTATGGGTGGGCTTGCGGGTCTTCCGTGGCGGCGGCGTCGTGGCCGGGTGTTTCGTGGTCTGGGTGGCGGAAGGGCTCGGGGAATCGGCGGCGAGGGATGCCGAGTTGGGCAGCCTCGACCAGGGGGCGAGCCAGACGACGCTGCCGACCAGCGTCACCACCACGACACTCGACACGCCCACGGCCACCGGCACGCCGATCCGGCGACCACCCGTAGCCCGAGCCCTCCGGCCTGGCCCAAGCCCTGCTCCCGGCATCGGCCCCTGGCCGGGCATCGGGCCTAGCCCCTGACCGGGCATCGGGCCAAGCCTCTGGCCGGGCATCGGTCCGGGTCCGTACCCAGGCATAGGCGTTGGTCCGGGCCCTTGGACCCGCACTTGCGCCTGGGCCTGGAAGTCCTGGTGCGGGCTCGGGACCGCGGGGTTCTGCCCGCTCAGCAGCCGCAGGATCACGTCCCGCATGGTCGGCCGGGCGCGCGGATCCTTGGCCAGGCAGTCGTACACGATCGACTGCAACGGCTGCGGCAGGTCACCGAGCTGCGGTTCATTGTGCAGGATGCGGTTGATGATGGCAGGCAACGTGTCATGCCCGAACGGCGGCGTCTCGTTGGCCGCCCACACCATGACCGACGCCCAGGCGAACACGTCGGTGGGCTGCCCCACCGGCTGCCCCGCCAGCTGCTCGGGAGCCATGTACGCGGGCGTCCCGACGATGCTGCTGGTATGCGTGACAGCGTCGTCCATGGCACGGGCGATGCCGAAGTCGATGACGCGCGGCCCGCCGGGACCGAGCAGCACGTTCGCGGGCTTGAAGTCCCGATGCACGATGCCCGCCGCATGGATGGCGGCCAGCGCGGTGGCCGTCGCGACCGCCAGCCGCTGCAGGTCCGCCCCGCTGTGGCGGCCTGCCTGCTGCAGGGAAGGCCCGTCGACGTACTCGGTCACGATGTACGGTCGTTCACCCAGCGAGACGTCCAGCACCTGCGCGATGCAGAACGGCTCCACCCGCCGCGCGGCCGCGATCTCCTTTGCCAGCCTGTCGTCGAAGCCCGCGCCCTCGCGTAGCAGCTTGACAGCCACGTACCGGCCGTCGGGCGTCTGCCCGAGATAGACGGTCCCCTGACCGCCCGCCCCCAGCCGGCCGAGCAAGCGATATGCGCCTAACGCCGCTGGGTCATCCTCCCGCAGCGGTTCGACATGCGCCATGAGAGAAGTGACTCCTGATACGGGTGCGGGTGATCTTTCGTACCATAGCGACTGGAATACAGATTTGTTGCGATGTTCCGGAGTCGTCGAAAACCTTCCCGCGTCAGGACCTGTCCCTGGATTGTCGGTGGCGACTGGCAAGGTATCCCCGGATCTTCGGATCGCACCGGCCACGACGGCCGAGTGCCGACGCCACGGGACCGCATGGGGGCACTTTGTCCGACCGCGCCGGCAAGAGCGCAGCCGCGCCTCAGCCACCCGACTCGAACGCGCCGCGCTCTGACATCCGCGCCGGGACGTCCGCACCGGTCGCTCGGGGCGGTGGCCGTGCTCGTCGCGGCCGTCACTCTGCTGGTGCCGTCGGTTTGGCGCATCCGAGCCGAAGAGGGCTGAACTTTTCGCCACGCCCGCCACTCGAAGCATGAGTACGGTTCGACACTCCCGGGGAGATCATCATGAAGAAGGTGCTCGCAGCGGTTCTGGCAGGCGGGGCTCTGCTCACCGCGGGCACGCCCGCGCTCGCCCAGGCCAGCGCTCAGGCCGGCGCTCAGACCACCGCCAAGACCACGCTGGGGCCGTACGGCTACGGCAAGGTCAGGCTCGGCATGAGCGAGAAGCAGGCCAAGGCGACCGGGCAGATCGTGCTCAAGATGCCCGGCGAGGAGGGCTCGTGCTCCGGCTGGGACCTGAAGGCACACCCCAGTGGCAAGAACGCCGTGGGCCTGTACATCTCCAAGAAGAAGGGTGTGGCCCTGATCGGTGCCCCGAAGGGGGTCAAGACACCCGAGGGCATCGGCATCGGCTCCACGATGAAGCAGATCAAAAAGGCGTACCCGAACGTGAAGACCCCGAAGGACGGGTTCCCGTACGTCAGCGTCCCCGGCAACCCCAAGGCCTACTACGCCCTCCTGGTCTCGAAGGGCAAGATCTACGAGCTGAACCTCCTGCTCAACTCGCAAGACTGCGTCAACTGACGAAGCGATCATCGCGGTGGTCGTACCCGAATGGTCAGCGCACGGGTTGAAGCCGTTCGGGGAGGACCAGCTCACACCTTCCCCCATCAACGACCGTGAGCCCGACCGGCACGGGTTCCCATCCGCGAAGGGGGGAGGTCGCTTCTGGCGGCGTCCACACCCAGCGAAAATGGTCCCATGTTGCACGTGCTGCTGGTGCGCTACACCGCTCCGATCGACCAGGTGACCCCGCATGTTCCCGGCCACGTGGCCTACCTGGAGCGGTGGCACGCCGACGGGACGTTCCTGCTGTCCGGCCAGACCGTTCCCGACAGCGTCGGCGGCGTGATCCTCGCCGTCGGCCCACGCGAGCATGTCGAGAAGGCGGCGGCGGAGGATCCGTTCGCGGTCGCGGGCGTGGCCGAATACGAGATCGTGACCGTCGACCCGGGCCGCGTCCGCGACGACCTGCGCGCGCTGCTCTCCAAGAGTCACTGAGGCTTCCCAAACGTCACTGAAGGGCCCGCGGCAGGGACGCGGTCACGACCAGGCCGCCGCCCTCCCGCGGCTGCGCCCTGACGTCCCCGCCGTGCGCGACCGCCACCGACCGCACGATCGACAGCCCCAGCCCGGCGCTTCTGGCTGTGACCACGCGCTCGGCCCCGTGCCGGTGGAACGGCTTGAACAGCAGCGGGATGTCGTACGGCGGCACGCTCGGCCCGGTGTTGCTCACCTCGACCTCGACCTTCCCGTCCGACACGGTACGGCTCACCACCCGCACCCACCCGGTCCCGTCGTCCACGTTGTGCCGGATGCCGTTCTCGACGAGGTTGTGCACCAGCCGTTCGAGCAGCAACGCGTCCCCGGTGGTGGGCGCCTGAGCGGCGACCTCGTACACGGTGACCTTCGCGTCGTGAGCGTCCCCGGCCGTCTGCGCGACCACGTGCGTCACCACGTCCGCCAGGTCCACCGGCGACCGGTCCGCGATCTCCTGCTCGGACCGGGCCAGCAGGAGCAGGCCGGAGATGAGTCGTTCGTGGCGGGCGTTGATCTCCAGCAGGCTCTCGCCCAGCTCCTTGACCTCAGGAGGGGCCGCACGGCGGTGCATGGCCAGCTCGACCAGCGCCCGGTTCAGGGTCAGTGGCGTGCGCAGCTCGTGCGAGGCGTTCGCCACGAACCTGCGCTGCCCGTCGAAGGACTCGTCCAGCCGCTCCACCATGGTGTCGAACGTGTCGGCGAGCTGCTTGACCTCGTCCGCGGGACCCTGCAGCGCGATCCGCTCGTGCAGCCCGCGTTCGGCCATGGGGGCGGCCGCGATCCTGCGCGCCGTGTCGGTCACACGGTGCAGCGGGGCCAGCGCCCGGCCCGCGACGAACCAGCCGAGCCCCAGCGCCGCGCCGCCGGCCACGACCAGCGCGATCGCGCCCTCCGTGATCAGCGACGTGACGGCCGCGCCGCGTATCTCCCCCTCCTGCCGCCGCAGCCACTCCACCGCGGCGTCGCCGGTGAGCACGACGCCGTCCTCGGCCAGGATCAGGTTCTTCATCTTGCCGGGCTCCGGCTTGTACCGGCTCTCGAACGACTGGGTCAGCTGCTGGTTGAACAGGAGATAGGTGACGCCGAGCAGGGCCAGCCCGGCGACCAGGAAGACGGCGCCGTACATCAACGTGAGCCGCAACCGGAGGGTCATGCGATCCGGTACCCCACCCCCGGCACGGTCTCCACGACCGGCGGGTCGGCGAGCTTGCGGCGCAGCTTGAGAATGGTGAGCCGGACCGCCCCGGTGAACGGGTCCGCGTTCTCGTCCCACGCCTTCTCCAGCAGCTGCTCGGCCGAGACGACGCTCCCGTTCGCCCGCAGCAGCTCGGCCAGCACCGCGAACTCCTTCTTCGACAGCGGCACGAACCGCCCGTTCCTGAACACTTCCCTGCGTGCCGGATCGAGCGTGATCCCGGCCCGCCGCAGCACGGGCGGGACGGCCGGGCGCGAGCGCCGCCCCAGGGCCAGCACGCGGGCGGCCAGCTCGGGGAACGCGAACGGCTTCGCCAGGTAGTCGTCGGCCCCCAAGGACAGCCCGGTCACCCGGTCGTCGAGCTGGGCGGCGGCCGTCAGCATCAGCACCCGCGCGTCCCGCTCCGACTCGACCAGCTCCCTGCACACCTCGTCGCCGTGCACGCGCGGCAGGTCGCGGTCCAGCACGACCACGTCGTAGTCGTTGACGGCGATCCGTTCCAGCGCGGCCTCGCCGTCGTGTGCCAGATCGACCGCATGGGTCTCCTCGCGCAGCCACTCGGCAATCGCGTCGGCGAGCAGCCGCTCGTCCTCAACCACCAGCACCCGCATGGCGTACCTTTCATTCGCTTACGGAGCTGAGTGTGGCCCAGGCGGCATTTGCTCAAAATAAGCGCGAACGGAAACGCTGAGGAAACAGCGACCCCTATTGCATCTCCCCTCGAAACGGCATTCATCCGACAGAGGAGAGATTCCATGCGAGCACGAGTCCTCGGAGCGCTGGCGGCCGCCGCTCTGTTCCTGGCCGGCTGTGGCGCGGACGACGGCGGCGGAGCCGACGTGGCCTCGGTCACCGGCACCGGCACCCAGGCCGCGGCCAGCGCGAAGCCGAGCGAAGACCCGTACCAGAAGATGCTCAAGTTCGCCCAGTGCATGCGCGAGAACGGCGTGCAGATGGACGACCCGCAGCCGGGCAAGGGCATTTTGATGAAGCTCGACGGGAGCGTCCCGAAGGAGACGGTCGACAAGGCTCAGGAGGCGTGCAAGCAGTACGCCCCGAGCGGCGAGCGGTCCGGCCAGCCCGACCCGAAGCGGGGAGAGGCGCTGCGCAAGCTCGCCCAGTGCATGCGTGACAACGGCGTGGAGAGCTTCCCTGACCCCGACGGCGGCGCCATGCGCATCACCGGCGAGGTCGGCGACGACCCCGACTTCAAGTCCGCCCAGCAGAAGTGCCAGAAGGAGTCCGCTGAGGCCGGTATGGGAGGGCTTTGATGGGGATGGCCACCCTTGATGGAAAGGCGGAGCCGGACGCGACGCCCTCCCGTACGCGCCGGCGTCGCGGCCGGGGCAAGGTGGTCGCCGGGCTCCTGATCGTGGTGGCCGTGGCCGGCGGCGGGTTCGTGGCCGTCAACAGCGCGGGCCTGCTCGAAGGCAGCGCCGGCCCCACGCGGTCGGCCAACGCCCTGCCCCCGGCCACCGCCACGGTGACCAGGCAGACCCTGAACGACACCAGGGACGCCGACGGCGAGCTCGGCTACGGCCCGGTGACCACGGCGGTGAGCAGGAAGCCCGGCACGATCACCTGGCTGCCCGACAGCGGCGCGCAGATCACCCGCGGCAGGTCGCTGTACCGGGTGGACAACAAGCCGGTCATGCTCATGTACGGCTCGACGCCCGCGTACCGCGACCTCAAGGCCGGCGTGGAGGGCAAGGACGTCGAGAACCTGGAGCGGAACCTCAGCAAGCTCGGCTACGACGGGTTCACGGTGGACGACGAGTACACCTATGACACGGCCGAGGCGGTCAAGGAGTGGCAGGAGGACCGCGGCCTGGACGAGACGGGCGTGGTCGAGCTGGGCCGGGTCGTCTTCGCCCCTGGCAAGGTGCGCGTGGAGAGCCTGGAGTCCGAGAAGGGCCAGCCGACCGCTCCGGGGCAGAAAGTCCTGACTTATACGGGCACGTCCAAGGTGGTCACGGTGAAGCTGGAGGCCGAAGATCAGCGGATGGCCAGGAAGGGCGCCCAGGTCGATGTCACGCTGCCGGACGGCAAGAGCGTGAAGGGCAAGGTCACCGAGGTGGCCACGGTCATCGAGCCGGGCGAGGGCCAGAACGCGGATCCGGAGACCCGGGTGGAGGCGCTCGTCTCGATCGGGAACGCCAAGGCCGCCAAGGGGCTGGACAAGGCGGCGGTGGACGTGACGTTCACGGCCTCCAAGCGCAAGAACGTGCTGACCGTGCCGGTGGCGGCGCTGGTGGCGCTGCAGGAGGGCGGGTACGGGTTGGAGGTCATCGAAGGAGGCAAGTCCCGATATATCAAGGTCGAGACTGGTCTGTTCTCCGGGGGGCGGGTCGAGGTCAGCGGCGACGGGCTCGCCGAGGGCACGACCGTGGGGATGCCGAAATGACGTACCCCATGATCGCTCTGACGGACGTGTGCAGAACGTACCCGGGCGGCGTGGCGGCGCTGAACTCGGTGTCGCTGCGGATCGAGCACGGCGAACTGGTCGCCATCGCCGGCCCGTCCGGGTCGGGCAAGTCGACGATGCTCAACGTCGTCGGCACCCTCGACCGGCCCACGTCCGGGACCATCCACATCGACGGGTACGACGTGTCGAAGCTGTCGGACAGCCAGCTGTCGGCGTTGCGGGCCACGACGATCGGGTTCGTGTTCCAGTCGTTCCACCTGGCCGCGAAGGTCCCGGCGCTGGACAACGTGGCCGACGGCCTCGTCTACACCGGCCTGGGCAGGTCGGAGCGGCGCCGCCGCGCGGCCCAGGCGCTGGAACGGGTGGGGCTCGGGCACCGGATGGACCACGAGCCGCACGAGCTGTCCGGCGGCGAGCGGCAGCGCGTGGCCATCGCCAGGGCCGTGGCGGGCGACCCGCCGCTGCTCCTCGCCGACGAGCCGACCGGGGCCCTGGACTCGGTGTCGGGCACGGGGGTGATGGAGCTGCTGCACGAGCTGAACGCGGCCGGCACCACCATCGTGATCATCACGCACGACCGGGAGATCGCCGCGAGCCTGCCCAGGCAGGTACGGATGCGCGACGGCCAGATCATCTCCGACACCGCGCGGGTCCCTCTGGAGGCGGTGTGATGGCCGTCGTGGAGGTGGCGCGCCCGAAACTGCGCCCGGCCAGAATGCGGTCCCGCGACGTGATGCGGGTCGGGGCGGTGGGCCTGCGCACCCGGCCGCTGCGGGCGTTCCTGTCCGCGCTGGGCATCGCCATCGGCATCGCGGCCATGGTGGGCGTGGTCGGGCTCTCGTCCTCGTCGGGCGCCGAGCTCGACCGTACGCTCTCCGCGCTCGGCACCAACCTGCTCACGGTCTCGTCCGGCACCACGATCATGGGCGAGGCCGCGCAGATGCCGAAGGAAGCGGAGGCGATGATCGAACGCATCGGCCCCGTCGAGGCCGTCTCGTCGATCGGGCGCATGGGCGACGTCAAGGTCTACCGGTCGGAGGAGATCCCCGAGGCCCAGACCGGCGGCATCGCCACGTACGCGGCCCGCCTCGACCTGCCCGCCACCGTGGGCGCGACCCTGCGGAACGGCACCTGGCTCAACGCGGCCACCGAACGCTACCCGGCCGCCGTGCTCGGCTCCTCCGCGGCGCAGCGGCTCGGCGTCGGCTCGGCCTCGCCCGACACGCAGGTCGTGGTCGGAGGGATCCGCTTCACGGTCGTCGGGATCCTGAACCCGGTGGCGCTCGCCACCGACCTGGACAGCGGCGTCCTGGTCGGCTGGCCGGTGGCGGAGTCCAGGCTGGGCTTCGACGGGCACCCGACCACGCTCTACACCCGCTCGGACGAGGCCAAGCTGGAGGCCGTACGCCAGGTGCTGGCCGGCACCGCCAACCCGGAGGCGCCCAACGAGGTGGACGTATCCCGGCCGTCCGACGCCCTGGCCGCCAAGCAGGCGACCAGCCAGGCGTTCGCCAACCTCCTGCTGGGGGTGGGCGCGGTGGCCCTGCTCGTGGGCGGGGTCGGCGTGGCCAACACCATGGTCATCTCGGTGCTGGAACGCCGCGCGGAGATCGGCCTGCGCCGCTCCCTCGGGGCCACACGCGGCCAGATCCGCACCCAGTTCCTCGCGGAGTCGCTCCTGCTGTCGGCCCTGGGCGGTGGTGGGGGGATCCTGTTGGGGACGGGCGTCACGATGGGGTACGCGCTGTACAGCGGCTGGCCCTCGGTGGTGCCCGCCTGGGCCACCATCGGCGGCCTCGCCGCGACCCTGGTCATCGGCGCGGCAGCGGGCCTCTACCCGGCGATCCGCGCCTCCCGCCTGTCCCCAACGGAAGCCCTCTCCACCCCCTGACGCCCCTCACCCCGGTACCCGCACACTCACACGCCGCCCGGTCCGGGTGCGTCGTTCGCGCCCGACAGCGAGGCTTGGCCGCGACGCTCGGCTTGGCCGCGACGCTCGGCCCGGCCGCGGCGCTGAGGCTCGGGTGTGCTGCTTGGTTGGGGCGTGCCGCTTGCACACCGCCTCGCGGCACGGCTCGGGTGCCGGCCGGTTGCGGGCGTGCGGCTCGCACACCGCCTCGCGGCTCGGCTCAGGTGCCGCTCCCACTCGGGAGCTCGGCTCGGCAGCGCGGCTCGGCTCGGGAGCGTTGTTCTATGGGGGCGCGGCTGTTCGGTTGGAGTGCAGCCGCGCCATCGTCGCGCCGTCGCCGTGCCGTCATGGGTGGCGCCGTCATGCGCTGCGCCGTGCCACTACGCGACCCGTGACCGCAGCAACGCCCTCGGCAGCGGTGTCGGCACGGGGAGGCCTGGCGATGCGGGCACGGGGGAGCCCGGTGGTGGCGACGCGGGCTGTGGCTGCGGGTGCTGATGCGAGCGCCGGGTGCAGGGTCAGGGCGGGTGGCGGTACCCGTGCGGGAGGCGTGTGCCGAGTGGGCGGGTGGAGTTAGTCGGTGGCGTAGCAGGTTGTCTTGCCGACGATGCGGATGCCGGGCTTCTCTCCGGAGATGACGGTCAGCTCGAACGTCAGCCGCGTCTTAGGATTGCGCAACACGGAAATATCCTGATCCCCGTCCCGCAGATCCAGATCGTCGACCACCTTGTCGTACCCCATTGCCTGGAGCCGTTCGAGAAGTCCCGCGGAGGCGTCAGTGAGGTCGCTCTCGGCGCGGAAGTACCGCCGCACCTGCCCTGGCACGCAGGAGCCGTCTTCATCCCGCGCGACGGGCGACAAATGAAGGTCGGAGGCGCTGAGCAGAGCGGTGGCATCGGAGTCGAGCTGCCGGGCGGCCTCTTCGAGACTGGGCAGTCCGGACGCCGTCGCGCAGGCCGTCATCGCCGCGACACAGAAGAGCACCGCGGAAAAACTGTGACGGCGGGCGCGCACGATCGGACCATATCGGAGATCGTCCACGAACACCCGGTAAACGGAACAGAAACCTCTGCGGACCTGATCCGTATAAATCATCTTTTCATGGGCAGAGGCACTACTTATCGCGATAAGGAGTCACTAGCGGAGCAGGATGACCTTCGAAACCAACGACCAAGCTCATGTGACGCCCATTTCGCACCCTTTCGGCCTACGCGTAACCGGTGAGATCGACTACGGCAATCACCGTCTCCTTGCCGGAGCCCTCCAGCGCGCGATTCGCGAGGGCGGCGATGAGATCCACCTCGACCTCGGGGAACTGGCCTTCATCGACGTGGCCGGGCTGCGCGTCATCGTGACGGCCGCCGCCCGATTATCCCCGCCGCGCAGGCTGATCCTCGACCCGATCTCTCCCGTGGTACGCCGCCTCCTCGCCGTAACGGGCTGGGAACGCATCCAGGGCCTGCGAATGGGCTGAGCGGATGGGCGGTCACCTGTCCGGCACGGCCCAAGAGAGGCCGCTGCGGAGCCGGGCGATGAGCCCCAGGTCGTCCACGAACCGGCCCAGGCCGAGGGCCACGCACTCCAGCGGCCGTTCCGCCCTCCGTACCGGCATTCTCAGCGACGCCCGCAGCCGCCGCGCGAGCCCCCGCAGCAGCGCGCCGCCTCCTATCAGCACCGCGCCCCGCCCTCCGAGGTCCGCGGCCAGTTCGGCCGGGCACCGCTCGACCGTCTCCATCGCCGCCCGCACGATCGCCTCGACCGGTTGCCTGGTCGCCTCGTAAATCTGCTGGACGGGCAGCCGTACCTCGCGCTCGTGGCCGGTGTCCGAGTCGCGGGCGTGCACCGTCACGTGCCGGTGCGTCGGTTTCCACTCTGCGCCGATGTGGCGTTTGGCCGACTCGGCCTCGTGCTCGTCGAGGAGGAGGCCGTGCTCGTGTTCGACCAGGCGCACGATGGCCCTGTCGACGGCCTCGCCGCCGCCTGGGACGGCCGTCGTGGACACGGCGGCCCCGGACGAGAGGACGGCGATCCTGGCCGAGTCGCGCCCGATGTCGATCACCATGTTCCCGGCGACGTCGTCGACCGGCAGCCCGGCGCCGAGCGCCGCCGCGAGCGAGTGCGGGACCAGAACGATCCGCCTGGCGTCCGCCTCGAACGCCACGTCGCTCAGCGCCGTCCGCTCGATCGGGGTGGAGCTGTCGGGCAGCGCCATGACCAGGCGTGGCCTGGCGAACGGACGCCGGTGCACCTTGCTCAGGAAATGCCTGACCATGCGCCAGGTGAGCTCGCCGTCGGCCGGCAGGCCGCCGCTGACCGGCCGGCACGTCTCGCCGTCGGCCGCGTCCGCGCCGTACGCGATGACCTTGCCGGTGCGGTCGTCGAGCATGACCGCCGAGGGCTCGTCGAGCACGATGCCCTTGCCCCTGGCGTAGATTCGTGTGCTCGCGCCTCCCAGATCCAGCGCCAGGTCACGGCCCAGGAGGCTCATGGCAGGACCGGGGGCTTGACCATCATGCCGGGTGTATTTCCTGAGCCGCTCCAACCCAACACCAGGAACTGAACGGTTCCCCTTTACCCTGCGGGCAGCACACCCGACGCCAGGAGGACCCAGTGCTCGACTACGACCTCGAGGCCGAACACTATGACGAGACGCAGGGTGGCCTGCCGCGCGCCAGGGCCGCCGCCGACGCCGTGCGGCTTGCCCTGCCCTGCTTTGTAGGAGTGCGATACCCGCCCCCGACCTGAACTGAAGGCCGAGGCATCCTCTCTGGAGAAATTCCGGCAAACATGCCGCTCGCCCTTTTGCTGATCGCAATCGTCGTGCTCCGGCTCCTGAATCGGCCGGGCACTGGGGGGTGGGCGTCCCGACTAGGCCGGCATCGCGATCCTCACCGTGGCCATCGGCGCGCTGCTGCTGACGGGGAAGGGTCTGGACGGGCACACCTGGGCCGACGCCGCCGTGGCCTGGCCGCCGCGCACGCCTCCGCGGCGGCCGTGGTCATCCCGTCGCTGGGGGTGGTGGGAGCGCTGATCGCCCTCGTGGCGTTGGTGGCGATGCCGGGCAGGCGGCTGGACGCGCCGGCGGTCTCGCAAGGCAGGGTCGAAGCCGGTTTCGCGTCGTAAGCGGGGCCATGCGAAGCTGTGAGTTGTCCCCAACACCTTGGAGGTCCTCATGGCGGATACACCGGAGCCGGAAGTCAGCGAAACTCCCGAGGACGAGATGAAGCGCAAGTTCCGCGAGGCGCTGGAGCGTAAGCGCAACCTGCACGCGGACTCGGGCGCGGGTGGCAAGGGCGGCGACCCATCGAAGATCCACGGGGCGCACGGTCCGGCTGCGAGTAAAAGATCGTTCAGGCGCAAGAGCGGCGGCTGAGGCTGGATTTTCAGGGGGTACGGCACTGCCGTACCCCCTTTTTTCTTTGTACGGGAAGGTAGATCTTCTGCCCGTTTCATGACGAAGTGTTTGCGTATGTCCGGAATGCGTGGTTAGAGTGTTGCCCAATTCACAGCCGGTGGCGTGGACCTCACAGAGGAGGAACAGCTGGCTGGCGCCGAATCCCGATCACTCGGGAACCGGGGACCCACCGCAAATGGGGTGAATCCGACCAAGCGTCGGTAGGGCATCTCCACGCCCGAACCCGCCAGCTAACCCGGTAGGCGAGATGGAGAGGACATATGAACGACTTGAACGACCGCGTCGAACTCCCAGACAGCGTGATAGCCGCCGCTTCCTGAGCGGTCCCTTCCTCAGGCTCGTTTCGCGCTCTGCGTAGCTTCTCCCCCCATTGTCAGGTGCTTTGCCCTGCTACGCCCTTTTTCGAGCGAGCGAACCTCCCTGCCCCCGTCGCGAAGGACTTAAATTCATGTCTGCACGTTTTGGCCTGCGTTCTCTCGCTCTGCTCACCAGCTCTACCGTGTGCGCGCTGACCTGCGCCGGCACCGCGGCTCACGCCGACTCAAGCACTGGCGAGAAGGTCCTGCTCAAGGGCTCGACCACCGCTTCATACTTCTGGGACGACTCCTCCGGCCGCGCCGGTGACACCGGCCTGCCCGCCAGCGGCAAGCCCATGCAGAAGGGCCTGGCCGCCAGCCCGAGCTGGCCGCTCATGACCGAGGGCTACGTGGTCTACGAGGGCAAGAAGCTGCCCTTCTTCGTCGGCGACCGCGGCCCGGGTGTGCCCTCCAACAACGGGGTCATGCTGGACCTGGACGCCAAGACCTTCGCGGAGCTCACCGGCGGCACGTTCAACTCCGACACGCTCGGCGTCGACGGCAACGGCGGCGAGGGCCACATCAAGGTCGACTACGTCATCACCAAGTGGGGCCAGGGTCCAGGCAAGAAGAACTACCCGGTCCCGTTCTCGACCGGCGCCTGGGCCGAGGAGGACAACAACCCGGCCGAGCCTCCCGCGGCCAGCGAGGCCGTGCCCGCACCGCTCTCGAAGAGCACGGCCGCCGTCGTGGCCGGCGCCGTGGCCGTGGCGGGCGGCAGCGTGGCGCTCACCAGCGAGCGCATCCGCAACCTCATCAAGATCTGACTTTACGGGCCACCACCAGAATGTCATTCTGGTCCTCGTGACCACCCGTGTAGCCGCGAACGGCATCGAAATCGCCTACGAGAGTTTCGGTTCGCACGAGGGCCGTCCCCTGCTCCTCATCATGGGGCTCGGCGCCCAGCTGATCCACTGGGACGAAGGGCTCTGCGAGCTGCTGGCGGGGCAGGGACACCACGTCGTACGGTTCGACAACCGCGACGCGGGCCTCTCCACCCACTTCCACGACAAGGGCGCTCCCGCGCTGGGGGCGCCCTCGCCGTATCTGCTGGACGACCTGGCCGATGACGCGGCGGGGCTCATGGACGCCCTCGGCTGGCCCGCCGCGCACGTGGTCGGCGCCTCGATGGGCGGCATGATCGCCCAGGCATTGGCCATCCGCCATCCGGACCGGGTGCTGACCCTGACCTCGATCATGTCCACGCCCGGACCCTCGGTGGCCCCGCCGACGGAGGCCGCGCTCGCCGTCCTCCTGGCCAGGCCCGCTCCCGACCGCGGATCCGTCATGGCCCAGGCGGTGCGGACCTGGTCGGTCCTCGGCTCGCCCGGATACGAGCTGGACCCTGAGAGGATCACCGAGCTGGCCGGGCTGGCGTTCGACCGCTGCTTCGACCCCGACGGCACGGCCCGGCAGCTCGCCGCGATCATGGCCTCGGGAGACCGTACGGCACTGCTCACGGGCCTACAGGTGCCCACGCTGGTGCTGCACGGCGAGGCCGACCAGCTCATCCCGGTCGCCGCCGGCCACGCCACGGCCGCGGCCGTCCCCGGTGCCCGCCTGGTGACCTACGCAGGCATGGGCCACGACCTGCCGCGCCCGCTCTGGCCGTCCATCGTGGACGAGATCACCAAGCTCACCGCCACCTGAACCCCTCTTTCCGGCCCTCCCGCCGCACTACGGGGCGGCGGGTCACTCGTGGCGTGTGCCGCCAACGGGATTAGCCGAAGTGGGCACGGGTCTCCGAGAACGCCTGATCCGTGCCCTCCAGAGCCTTCGCCACGTCCGCCTCCGTGTGCGCGGCCGACATGAACCAGTTGTGCCACGGGTGCAGGTAGACCCCGTGCCGCAGGCAGGCGTCGCTCCAGTACATCGCGACGGAGAGGTCGGCGTCCCCGTCGAAGCTGAGCCACGGGATCGTCACCGGCCCCGTCTGGTTCACCACGAACCCGTGGGACTTGGCCTGCGCGTGCAGCCCCTCGCGAAGCTGCGTGCCGGCCCGCTCCATGGCCCCGATGCCGTCCGTGTCGCGCAGGGTCTCGATGGTCGCCTTGGCCGCCGCCATGGCGACCGCCGAGAACCAGAACGAGCCGGTGGAGTACAGCGTCTGCGCCGGTCCGCGCAGGGCGTCCGTGCCGGTGACGGCCGCGAACGGGTGGCCGTTGGCCATGGCCTTCGACCAGGCCGTCAGGTCAGGGCGTACCCCATAGGGCTCCCAGGAGCCGCGCAGGTCGATCCGGAACCCCGCCCGCACGTCGTCGATCACCAGCGCCGCCCCGAGCCGGTCGGCCAGGGCGCGGGCGCCGCGCGCGAACGCGGGCTCCACCAGCTCCTGGTCCTCGAACGAGTCGTGCTTGAACGGCGTCACGATGATCGCCGCCACGTCCCCCTCCACGGTCGCCGCCGCGGCCTCCAGCGACTCCAGGGAGTTGTACGTGAACTCCACCAGGTCCGCCCGCTCGTTGGGTGTCGTGCCCGACAGGGACGGCGTGCACCAGGGGTCCGCCCCGTGATAGGCCCCATGGGCCATCAGCACCTTGGTCCGGCCGGTGGCGGCCCTGGCGACCATGAGCGCCTGGGTGGTGGCGTCGGTGCCGTTCTTGGAGAACATCGCCCAATCGGCGCTGGGCACGGTGTCCACCAGCAGCTCGGCCAGCTCCACCATGATCGGGCCCGGGCCGTTGAGGCAGTCGCCGAGCGCGGCCTGCCTGGCGGCGGCCTCCTCCACGCGCGGGTGTCGGTGCCCGAGCACGACCGGGCCCCAGCTGCACATGAAGTCGATGTACTCGCGCCCGTCCACGTCCCACTGGCGGCAGCCCTCGCCGCGTTCGAAGAACTGCGGGAAGCCGGGGGCGAAGAGGGCGGCGTTGAGGTGCCCGTACATGCCGCCGGGGACGACCTTCAAGGCCCGCCGGCGGAGTTCTGCGTCGGTCATCCGAGGATCCTTAGAGTCGAGTCGAGGTCGGTGAGGCCGGCGTCCGAGCCGAGCCCCGTGGCGACGCGGGCGGCGGCGGCCGTGCCCCAGCGGGCCGCGGTCAGCACGTCCTGCCCGTGCAGGAGCCCCGTCAGGAAGCCGGCGCAGTACGCGTCCCCGCAGCCGGTCGTGTCCGAGACGTCCGTCTTGATGGCGGGCACCGGCTCCGTCCCGTCCGGAGTGACCACGAGGCTGCCCGACGCGCCCAGCGTGACGAGGACGCCGCGCGGCCCGTCCGCCAGCAGTGTCCGAGCGGCCTCCTGGACGTCGGAGCAGCCGGTCATGAGGAGCGCCTGCGACTCGTTCGGCAGCACGTAGTCCACATGCGGCAGAAAAGCCCGGGCCATTCCCAATAAATCCGGCATCTCCGAAAGGAGGTCCATCGTGATGGTGGTGCCCGCGGCACGCACCGAGTCCAGGAGGGCGAAGAAGGCCGGGTCGCCCAGGCCGAACGTGACGTCCATGCCGCCCAGGTGGATCGCGCGCACGCCGCGCAGCACCTCGGCGTCCAGGTCCGCGTACGTCACCGTGAGGTTCGCCCCGGGCACGTGGAAGCTGGGCCGCCCCCCGTCCGGTCTGATGGGCAGGATCGAGGCGGCCGTCTGCTCCCCGGGCCTCCGCACCAGATGCGAGGCGTCCACGCCGCGCTTGGCCAGCACTGCCACCAGGAAGTCGCCCAGCTCGTCGTCGCCGATCGCGCCCATGGTGACCACGGAGTTGCCCAGCTTGACCAGGTCAACGGCTGTCCCGGCGGCGGCGCCGGCGGCGGTGAGGCGGATCTGGTCCACCAGCACGGTGTCCTGGCCCTCAGGAATGTGCTCGACGGGCCTGGCGAGGATGTCGACGATGTGGACGCCGACGGTGGCGACGGTCATAGTCTAAATAGACAGACGTCCGAATAAAAAGTCAATGGAGGAGCCGATGCCCAAGATCGTCGATCACGACGAGCGCAGGCGCGAGGTCCTGTCAGCCGCCCGCCGGGTGATCGTCAGGGACGGCATCGACGCCGCCACCACGCGGGCCATCGCCAAGGAGGCCGGATACTCCAACGGCGTGCTCGCCCACTATTTCGCCGACAAGGACGAGATCCTGCTGTCGGCGCTGCGCCAGTCGCACCAGCGCATCCGAGACCGGCTCACCCGCAAGATCGAGGGAGTGAGCGGGCTGGCCGCGCTGCGCGAGCTGCTGCTGGACAACCTGCCGCTGGACGCGGAGCGTACTCAGGAGACCCGGCTGGAGGTCAGCTTCTGGAGCCGCAGCCTGGCCTCGGACCGCCTGGCGGAGGTGCAGCGCACGGAGGCGGCCGAGCTGCGCGTCGGCGTACGCGACCTGCTGGGGCAGGCCCGCGCGGCCGGCGAGCTCCGCACGGACGACAACCTGGACGACCTGACCGAGCACCTCCTCGCCCTGATGGACGGCCTCAGCCTGCACCTGCTCCTCTACCCGGGGCGGCTCAAGCGCGTCGACATCGAGCGCCTCATGCTCCAGGCACTCGACCGCCTGTGAGGGAGCGCCGTCGCCTCACGGAGTGAGGCCATGAACATTGCTGTAATTCGGACGACCGACTACATTCGAAACGCATGAGCCTGCGCGAGCAGTTGTGCGACTACGGCCGTCGCGCCGTGGAGCTGGGCCTGGTCATCGGCACGTCGGGCAACCTGAGCGTGCGCGAGGGGGAGCTGGTCGCGGTCACGCCCTCGGGGGTGGCGCTCGACCGGCTGACACCGGAGATGTGTCCCGTCGTGGACGTCGAGGGCCACCTGGTGGAAGGCGAGCTCCAGCCGTCCAGCGAGACCCCCATGCACCTGGCCGTCTACCAGACCACGGACGCCCAGGCCATCGTGCACACCCACTCCGTGTTCGGCACGGTCGTGGCCACCACGATGACCGAGCTGCCCCCCGTGCACTACAACGCGCTGCTGCTCGGCGGCACGGTCAGGGTGGCCGCGTACGCCACCTACGGCACCCCCGAACTGGCCGCCAACGTGCGGGCGGCGATGGAGGGCAAGCGGGCCGCCCTCATGGCCAACCACGGCGGGGTGACCATCGGGGCGACGCTGGAGGAGGCGTTCGAGTCCACCCGGCTGCTGGAGTGGCTGTGCGAGGTGTACGTGCGGGGGCTCAGCGTCGGCAAGCCGGCCATCCTCACGGACGAGCAGCTCAACGCGGTGATCGAACGGGCGCTGAACCCCCCGGTGTTCCCCCGTCGGTTATGACAGCGCGACCTGCTCCGCCAGCCCCAGGGGCAGCCCGCCCGACCCGGCGATCCGGTCGTGGAACTCCTTCAGCGACCCCTGGAACGACTGCCGGATGCGGTCGATCTCGATCGCGCCCGTGAGGTAGGAGGGCGCCTGCGTGGGCCAGGCGCAGTAGCGGTTCACCTCGCCCTGGGCCGTGCCGGGAGACAGCGACGCCTTGGTCGCCATGAACGTCTCCGCTTCCTCGATAGACATGTCCTCGCAGTGCAGCGCCGTGTCCACGACGATCCTGGCGGCGCGGAAGATCCGGCAGTCCAGGTGGGCCAGCTCGGTGGCCGGGGTGTCGAAGTAGCCCTGCTCGTGCAGGAGCTTCTCCACGTAAAGGGCCCAGCCCTCCGTGAAGTACGGGGTGCGGAAGACCTTCCTGACGGTACGGGGGTTGCCCGCCATGTACGACAGGTGCCAGTGATGTCCCGGGTAGGCCTCGTGCACGGAGATCGAGGGCATCTGGGCCCGCGAGTTCGTCCGCAGGCGCTGGCGTACCTGCTCGGGGGTGAAGTCGTCGGGCGTGTAGGGGACGAAGAAGACGCCCTTACGTGAGGCGCTCAGCGGGGGCGGCGCGAGGTAGTGGGCGACGGACAGGATCGGGCGGGTGTACTCGGCCGAGGGGAGGACGTCGCACTCCTCGCCACCGGCGAACGTGACCAGGTCGAGCTCCCGCACGAACTCCCTGGCCCGCCGCGTCTCGGCCTCGTACTCGGCGCGCATGTCGGCCAGCGTCGGCGGATGGTCGTCCATGAGGAACTCCATCGCCGCCCGCCAGTCCTCGCCGCCGTTGACCAGGACCGCCACCTCGCGCATCCGCGCGTCCAGCTCGGCCCAGGCGGCCTTGCCCTTCTCGTGCAGCTCGGCGGCGCCGTACCCGAGCAGCTCCTTCTCGCGCAGCAACGTGGAGTAGAGCCGCTCTCCCATCCGCCAGGTGCCGCCGCACTGGAAGCCCTCGAGGAACGTGACAAGTTCGTCGAACGCCCGTGCGGCCGGCTCGGCGGCCTCGGCCAGCTTGGCGGCGAGCTCGGGATCCTCGACCATGGACGGGATCGTGCGGGTGAGGAAGTTGCGGCCGGTACGCGCCTGGCCGAGCCCGCGCTTGATCAGCAGCGGCGCGGCGAGCTCGGGGTCCAGGTTGGCCTGGCAGGCGGCCAGCACGCCGGGCACCTCGGCCAGCCTGGAGAGGGCGGACGACACCAGCTCGGGCTCCGGCTTGAGCCGCCGCTGGAACGGCGTGTACATCGAGGAGAAGATCGCCGAGAGGTAGACGGCGGGGTCGCGCCGCCACTCGGGCCAGGACGCGAGCGCGATCGAGCCTCTCAGCTGGGAGAGGACCAGTTCCCTGTCGATCGCGTCGTCGGGGGAGGCCGTCTCGATGCCCGAGAGGTGTCCGAGCCAGCGGACCTCCTCCCGCTCACGGGCGGTCCAGGCGGAGGCGGTGAAGTCACCGAGGGTGTGATCGTAACCGTCGGCCCCCAATGAGCTGGCCACGACGGGACGGTCGGAAAAGTACCACTTGAGAAACTCGTCCACCGATGCACCATATCCTGAGCAAATGCCCCTGCAGATCACTGGCGCGCTAGGCGATCCTGACCTGATCCGACTCCCCTGGGAAGTGCCGCTCCAAGAGTGGCCGCAGTACCACCTCGTCGATCTACCGCGTGGCATTTCGCGGCACGTCGTGCGGTTCGCGCGGCTGTCCGGCAAGGTGTACGCGATCAAGGAGATCAGCGAGCGTTACGCCAAGCGGGAGTATCAGCTGCTCTGGGATCTCGCCCGTCTCGACGCCCCCGCCGTGGAGCCGGTCGCGTACGTCACCGGCCGCGAGGACGGGCTGGACGCGGCGCTGATCACCAGGCACCTGCAGTTCTCACTGCCCTACCGGGCGGTCATGTCGGGCACGCTGCGGCCCGACACGCTCACCCGGCTGCTGGACGCGCTGGCCGTGCTGCTGGTGCGGCTGCACCTGAACGGCTTCTACTGGGGTGACTGCTCGCTGTCCAACACGCTCTTCCGCAGGGACGCGGGGGCGTTCGCGGCCTACCTCGTGGATGCCGAGACCGGCGAGATGCACCCGATGATCAGCGAGGGCCAGCGGCTGGCCGACATCGACGTCGCGCACACGAACATCTTCGGCGAGATGCTCGACCTGGAGGCCGGCGGGCTGCTGCACCCGTCCATCGACCCCATGGACACGGCCGAGGACATCGTCGCCCGATACCACCGCCTGTGGGATGAGATCACCCAGAGCGAGATCATCGACGAGGTCGACTGGCACCGGGTGGAGCAGCGGATCCGGCGGCTGAACCTGCTGGGCTTCGACGTGGCCGAGATGATGGTGCGGCGCAAGGTCGGCACCGGGCGGCTCATCGTACGGCCCAAGGTCGTGGACTCCGGGCACCACCAGCGGCGGCTGCTCCGGCTGACCGGCCTCGACGTGGAGGAGAACCAGGCACGGCGGCTGCTCAACGACCTCGACGGGTTCAGGGTGGCCAAGGGGCTGCGGCACGAGGACGAGGCCATCGTGGCGCACCGGTGGCTGGCGGAGGTGTTCCAGCCGACTGTCGAGGCCATTCCCGCGGAGCTGCGCGGGAAGCTCGAGCCCGCGCAGCTCTTCCACGAGATACTCGACCACCGCTGGTACCTGTCGGAGGAGCAGGGCGCCGACGTGGGGCTGGCCACGGCCGTGAAGTCGTACGTGGACAACGTGCTCGTGCACAAGCCCGACGAGAAGGCGCTCCTCCCGGACGAGCCGCCCCAATAAGTCAGCCTCAGTAGGCCACCGTGATGCGCTTGCGCGGGTGGGCGCCGTTCTCCAGCTCGTCGGCGACGGCGGCCGCGTAGTCCTCGGCGGAGATGAAGCTGCGGCCGTCGGCGTCGGCCAGCAGCGTGTCGCCGCCGATGCGGTAGACGCCGGTGCGCTCGCCCGGCGCGATCTCGGCGGCCGGCGAGATGTACGTCCAGTCGAGGTCCTCGACCTGCCGGTAGAGGCCGAGGGCCGACCTCTGGGCCAGGGACTCCTTTTTGTAGATCTCCGGGAAGTCGGGCGTGTCGACCAGGTCCTGGCCGGGCGCGATCTGGAGGCTGCCCGCGCCGCCCACGACGATCAGCCTGCGCACGCCGGCCGCGCGCACGCCCTCGATGAGGGCGCGGTTGGCGTCGAGGAACGGCGGCTCGGGCTCGGTGCCGTCACGCGGCGGGGCGATGGCGGAGACGACGGCGTCGTAGCCCTTGGCCAGCGTGGCGGCGTCGTGGACGTCCCCCTTGACCGGGCCCTTGCGGCTGACCGCGGTCACCTGGTGGCCGCGGTTGGTCAGCTCGGCGGCGATGCGCTGACCGATCATGCCGGTCGCGCCAAAGAGCAGGATCTTCATGTGCGCAGAGTATCCATCGGCCTGACCGACGGGCCGAAGCGCTCTGACGGTGCCGGTAATGCTTCCTGAATCCCGGACATGGGGTGAGTGGTGATATCGCCGCTATAAGGGAGAACGGATGGGAGTCGATCCCGAAAGCCGGTTCGAGGAGATCTACGGATCTTCGTATGGGCCGCTGCTCGGGTACGCGTTGCGTCGCTGCTCGGACCCCGACGACGCGGCCGACGTGGTGGCCGAGACATTCATGGTCGCGTGGCGGCGCATAGAGGAGGTCCCCGAGGGCGACGAAGCGAGGTTATGGCTCTTCGGGGTGGCCAGGAACGTGCTGGCCAATCAGCGGCGCGGGGAGCGGCGGCACGAGCAGCGGACCGCCGCGCTGCGCGCGCAACTGGCGGCTTCGCCGCTCGTGGCCGAGCCGCCCGGGGAGGACCTCTCGCAGCTGGGCCGGGTGTTCCGGGCCCTGTCCGAGGACGACAGGGAGCTGCTGGCGCTGGTCGCCTGGGAGCGGCTGGATGCCGGCCAGATCGCCAGGGTTCTCGGCCTCTCACGTAACGCCGTACGAGTCAGGCTCTACCGCGCACGCAAGCGCTTCGCCCGTGGCCTGGCCGAGGCCGGGATCGACTGTTCGCGCGCCGTCGCGATGGAAGGGAACAACCTGTGAACATCGCCGATCTCGCCCGGGTGCGGGACGAACAGCTGGCCGGGGACCCCGTGGGGCAGGCGTCCGGCGCGGGGGCGCGGGCGCTGATGGAGTCGATCATGGCCGAGGAGCGGGTGCCGGCACGAAGGCGTGCCCCGCGCAGAGGACGGTGGCTCGCGCTGGGTGCGGTGACAGTCGCGGCGGCCGCCGTGCTCGTCGTCGGGGTGCCGTTCGGCGGCCCCGTCACCGAATACGCCAACGCCGCCGTCTCGGTCAAGGCCGGCGACGGCTACCTGGAAGTGGCGATCAACGACCCCGAGGCCGAGGCGGAGGAGTTCACGAAGGCGTTCCGGGCGGTCGGGCTGGACGCCGAGGTGAAGAAGGCTCCGGTGGCGCCGGAGGATGTGGGCGAGCTGGTCGGCCCGATCATGGACGGGACCTTCCCGCCTGGCATGGGCGTGACCACCACCTGGGTGGAGAACTGCGCCTCCGCCTGGTGCGGCAAGGTCTCCATACCTGTTCACTTCGCTGGAAAGGTCATTTTCGGCATCGGCCGGCCCGCCGCGCCGGGGGAGCCCTACGCCACCGCGGGTCAGGTCTCCCCGCCCACTGACGGCGAACCCGACGACGGCTACAGAGCTCACGGCAAGCGGGTCTCCGAGGTCAGGGCCGATATGGAGCGGCTCGGACTGAAGATCAGCTACGTGGTGATGTGGCTCAACCCCGACGGCAGGGGTGAGGGGTACCACGTGGAAGACGCGTACATCAAGGACGACTGGATCGTCGAGGATGTCCGCAAGACCGCGTCCGACGCCGTCCAGGTGCATGTCGAAGCCGGCCCCGGGGTGCCGCTGAAGTCGCTGCCGCAGGCTTCCCCGCTCCTGGCCCCCGAGTGGTGGAAGGACTGAACCGCTCTTGCTCTCCTCGCCTCGGTCCACGATCCTGGCTCCAGGAAGCCCGCAGGCGAGGGGATCACGGCAAGGTCACGTCTCGATTGCGCCCCCTTGACGGGTGTCGGTGGCCGTTCGTACGTTCGGGCAAACGTTTAGGAAACTTTCCTAATTCCCAACGGGAGCCCTCATGACCCACCCGGGCGAGATCACTCGGCGTCAGATGCTGCGCCGCCTCGGCATGACCGCGTTCGTCGCCGGCCCCGGCGCGGGCCTCGTGAGCGCCTGCGCCACCGGCGGCACGGGAGGCGAGCCGTCGGCCGCCCCCAGCATCACCGCCTCCGCGAACTCCAAGAACCCGTTCGGCGTCGATCCGAAGAAGCCGCTCGAGGTGGTCATCTTCAGCGGCGGGTACGGCGACGCGTACGCCAAGGACCTGCACGAGGAGCTCTACAAGAAGGAGTTCCCCGGCGTGACGGTCAAGCACAACGCCACCCAGCAGATCGGCACCCAGTTACGCCCCCGCTTCGTCAGCGGCGACGTGCCCGACGTGCTCAACAACTCCGGCCCCGAGTCGATGGACCTGGCCGCGCTGGCCGCCGAGGGGCACCTGGCCGACCTGAGCGTGCTGTTCGACGCCCCCTCCATCGACGACCCGGCCAAGAAGGTACGCGACACCGTCACGCCCGCCGTGATCGACAACGCCAAGATCGACGGCAAGGACCTCGTCCTCAACTACACCGTGTCGCACCGGGCGCTCTGGTACAACGCCAAACTGTTCGCGTCCAAGGGATGGGCGCTGCCGAAGACGTGGGCCGAGTTCACGGCGCTGGGGGACACGGCCAAGCAGGAGGGCATCCTGCTGTTCGCGTACCCGGGGCTGAAGGGCCCGTACTACCAGCTCTGGAACGTCCTCTACACGGCCGCCAAGATCGGCGGGAACCAGGTCATCATTGACATCGACAACCTGGTCGACAACGCCTGGAACGCCGAGCCGATGAAGCAGGCGGTCACGGCCTGGGTGGACATCCAGGCGAAATATGGCGACAAAGCGTACTTCGGCCTCGATCACACCCAGACCCAGATCAAGCAGCTCCAGAACAAGCTGCTCTTCTACCCGGTGGGCTCCTGGATCGAGAACGAGATGGCCAAGGACAAGCCCGGCGACTTCGAATACGCCATCGCTCCTCTTCCCGACGTCACCGCCGCGGACAATATGCCGTACGGCGCCATCCAGGTCGGCGTCGGCGAGAACTTCATCGTGGCGGCCAAGGGCAAGAACCCGCAGGGCGGCCTCGAATATCTGCGCATCATGTTGTCCAAGGAAGGCGCGCGGGGATTCACCGAGAAGACCGAGAACCTCACGGTGGTCAACGGCGCCGCCGAGGGCCTCGACCTGCCGGCCGGGCTGCGGAGCGCCGCCAAGGCCCAGGACGCGGCCGGCCAGAACATCATCACCGACGCACGTTTCGAAGGCTGGTACAAGGAGCTGTTCGACTACGGCACCCAGCAGATCAACGTGGTCATGGCCGGGCGCATCACCCCGGAGAAGTTCTGCGCCGCCATGCAGAAGAAGGCCGACCAGATCAAGAAGGACGACGCGGTCGCCAAGCAGACGCGGAGCCAGTGAGCAGATGGAGCGGCTGCGCAAATACGGGTTCGTCGCCGGGTTTCTCGTCGTCCCGCTCACGCTCTATTCGGTCTTCGTCATCAGCCCGTACGTCCAGGCGTTCCAGCTCTCCCTGACGAGCTGGAACGGATACAGCTCGATCGTGCGGTACGTGGGGCTGGACAACTTCGGCCGGCTGTTCGACGACGAGGTGTTCTGGCAGGCCCTGCGCAATCACGGGATCATGCTGCTCGTGCTGCCGATCGTGACGATCGTCATCGCGCTGTTCCTGTCGTTCCTGCTGAACCTGGGCGGCGGCCCGCGCGGCGCCGGCATGAGCGGGGTGTGGGGGTCGAAGTTCTACCGGGTGGTGTTCTTCTTCCCCCAGGTCCTGGCCGTGGCCGTGGTGGGCGTGCTCTTCCAGTCCGTTTACCGGCCGGACGCGGACGGCGTCCTCAATGGCGTGCTCGCCAGATTCGGCATCGAGCCCGTCGGCTGGCTCACCGAGCCGGGCCTCGCCCTCTGGTCGATCATCGCGGTGATGGTCTGGCAGGGCGTCGGCTTCTACGTGGTGCTGTTCTCGGCGGGCATGGCGGCCATTCCCAAGGACTATTTCGAGGCCGCGGCGCTGGACGGCGCCGGGCGCGTGCGGTTGTTCTTCTCGATGACGCTGCCGCTGCTGCGTGACACCATCCAGGTCGGCTGGATCTATCTGGGGATCGCCGCCTTCGACGGGTTCGCGCTGGTGCAGGTGCTGGCGGGCGACAAAGGCGAGCCGGACGGCGCGACGACCATTCTTCCCGTCACCATCTACAAAACGGCCTTCGCCTACAACAAGGTCGGGTACGCGTCCGCGATGGGTGTGGCGCTGTTCTTCCTCACCGTGACGTTCGCCGTGCTGACATTGCGTACGACCAGGCGTGAGAGGGTTGAGCTCTAGAAATGGCCAGAAACCGTCCGCCGCGCCCCAGCGTGCTAGCCGGGCTCTCGCACATCGCGCTGGCCGTCTGGGCGCTGCTGATCATCCTGCCGCTGCTGTGGACGTTCCTGGCGTCTTTCAAGAACAACACGGAGATCTTCGGCGATCCGCTACAGCTGCCCGGCGCGTTGCGGCTGGACTCATGGGGCAGGGCGTGGGACAAGGCGCATATCGGGCAGTACATGCTCAACACCGTCATCGTCGTCTTTTTCGGTACGGCAGGCACGATGTTGTTCGGGTCGATGGCGGCGTATGTGCTGGCGCGCTACCAGTTCATCGGTAACAAGCTGATTTATTACTACTTCGTGGCCGGTCTGGCGTTTCCCGTGTTCCTGGCCCTCGGGCCGCTCTTCTTCGTCGTCAAGCAGTTCGGCCTGTTGGACTCCCATTTCGGGCTCATCCTGGTCTATATCGCCTATTCCCTGCCCTTCACGGTGTTCTTCTTAGCGGCATTTTTCCGGACATTGCCGGAAACCGTCGCCGAAGCCGCCATGATCGACGGCGCCTCGCACACCCGCACGTTCTTCCAGATCATGGTCCCCATGGCCAGGCCGGGCCTGGTCAGCATCACGATCTTCAACATCCTGGGTCAGTGGAACCAGTACCTCCTGCCCCTGGTCCTCCTGGCCGGCGACCCGAACAAATGGGTCCTCACCCAAGGCGTTGCCAAGATCTCCACATTGGCGGGATATGAGGCGGACTGGCCGGGCCTGTTCGCCGCCCTGAGCTTGACGATCCTGCCGGTAATGGTCGTCTACATCATCTTCCAGCGCCAGATTCAGTCGGGGCTCAGCTCGGGGGCGCTGAAGTAACGTGACGCCATGGACACCAACCTGCCCGAATGGCGGCGTGAGGGCGACGAGATCCGGCGCACGGTCACCGCGCCCGACTTCCCCACCGCCATCCGCATCGTCGACGAGATCGCGGTCAAGGCCGAGGAGCTCAACCACCATCCCGACATCGACATCCGCTGGCGTACCCTCCATCTGACCCTGACCACCCACGACAAGGGCGGCCTCACCGACCTCGACTTCACGCTGGCCGCCATCATCGATGACATCGCGGCGAAACATGGCGCCTGAACGCGAATACGAAACGTAGCGGCCCGATTACTCGTTAGAGTGGGTGCTCTCCCGGAGCCCGCAGTGCCGTAAGGGCTCGAACCATGGAGGGTCTCATGCGCGTGCCCGCACTCCTGCTCGTCATGCTCACCGCAGCCTGCGCGGGGTCTCCCGCCCCGCTCCAGGATCTCGCGGGTCCCAGCGAGGTGCCCCCGACAGGGGAGATCAAACTGTCCGGAGCGGGGGAGTTCACCCCGTCCGACACCTCGGCCATCGTGTACGACCGCAAGCTGGTCCCGCGGGGAGCCCAGGCCAGCGCCGCCGTCGAGTCGTCCGGCAACAAGACCCGGACCTCCCTCGTCGTCGAGGGCATGCTGCCCAACCACCGCTACGGAGCCCATCTCCACGCCAAGCCCTGCGGTGCCAAGCCCGACGATTCGGGGCCCCACTACCAGCACCACCGCGGCGAGATCAGCCCGACCAGCGAGGTCTGGCTCGACGTGACCACCAACGGCGACGGCGCGGGCCGCTCGAGCGCGCGCAACGACTGGGCTCTCGATCCGGCCGATCTGCCCGGTTCGCTCGTCATCCACTCCCAGGGCACCAAGACCTCGGGCCCGGAAGTGGGCACGGCCGGGACCCGCGTGGCCTGCCTGACCCTCAAAAAGGCGTCCTAAGCGTCAGATCCGGGCATAATTACACAATTACATAGCGACGTTGGGAGTAGTCGTGACCCAGTGGCAGCCCCCCAGATTACGGCTGTTCGAAAACCTGCACCGCCGGGCGACCTGGCTCGAGCTACTCTACGACCTCGTCTTCGTCGTCGCCGTCGCCGAGCTGGCCGACGTGCTCGCCGACAGCCTTCTGACGTTCGTGGGACTGTTCGTGCCGGTCTGGTGGGCCTGGGCGGGATATGTCTTCTACGCCAACAGGTTCGACACCGACGACGTCAGCCACCGGCTGCTCGCGTTGCCGCAGATCCTGGCCGTGGCGACGATGGCGGCGAGCGTGGGCGACATCAGCCAGCGTTCGGCGCTCTTCGCCATCTCGTACGCCGTGGCCAGGGTGCTGCTCATCGTGGCCTATGTCCGTGCCGGCCGCCACGTGCCCGAGGCCAGGCCGCTGACGACCCACTACGCCATCGGGTTCGCGGTGGCCGTGCTTATCTGGCTGGCCTCGCTCGCCGTCGATCCGCCCCTGCGCTATGCGTTCTGGGTCGTCGCGCTCGTGATCGACCTGGCCACGCCCCTCCTGGGGAGGCGACACCAGGGCAAGCTGCCGCCGCAGACCGAGCACCTGCCGGAGCGCTTCGGCCTGTTCGTGGTGATCGTGCTGGGCGAGGTGGTGGCGGCCGTCGTCGTCGGGCTGAAGGGTCACGCCGTCACGCCGGGCACGCTGCTGATCGCCCTGGTGGGAGTGGCGATCGCGATGGGCTTCTGGTGGCTGTACTTCGGGCACATCGACGAGTCCGTCGTGCTGCGTACCCAACTGGCCGGGCAGGTGTGGGTCTATTCCCACCTGCCGCTCTCGATGGGCCTGGTGGCGTTCGGGATCGGGATCGAGCACGCGATCGAGCACCCGGCGTCGACGAGCTGGTCCGTCGGGCTGCCCGCCGCCTTGGTGCTCGCCGTACTCGGCCTGCAGCACCTGTGCTCGTCCGACAGGCGCGCCGGCATGATCCGCCTCGCCGCGGCGGCGCTCACGCTCGCCACCTCGGCGCTTCCGGTCGCGGCAGCGCTCCCGCTCATCCTGCTGTACGCGGCGGCGCAGGTCGTGTATGACTTGATCCGCCCCCAGCCGGAAGGTGCCGCATGACCGCCGAGGATCTGTTCGACCGCCAGCTGGCCGCCATCGCCGACCGCGACCTGGAGGCCCTGCTGAGCCAATATCACGACGACGCCACGGTCGTCCGCTTCGACCGCGTAGCCCGGGGCCCCGCCGAGATCAGGGACCTGTTCAGCGCGTACCTCTCGGCGGAACCCCAGGTGGACGAGGTCGTCTCAGTGCGGACGACCGACGACGTGATCTTCTACAACGCCCTGATGACGATCGCCGGCAACCGCGTCACCACGTACGGCACCTTGGTGATCAGGGACGGCAAGATCTGGCGGCAGACGGCGGCCGCCGCGCCGGTCACCTGATCGCCGCCGCCATCGGCTGCCATGGCGCGGCGTCGAAGATCAGCATGATCGTGGCGATCTTCCCGTCGCGCAGCCTGAAGTGCTCGGCCGTCCGCTGGATCCCGGCGGGCGTCGCCGTGTGCACGTCGTAGACGAGCGTCGCCTCCGACTCGCCGTACAGCTCGCTGATCATCTCCACCTCCGTCACCACCCGCAGGAGCCCCTCCAGCCCCGCCAGGTGCCCGGCGGGGTCGGCGGAGGTAATGAACGGGCTCCTGAACGAGAACGGCTCGCCGATCAGCGCCGCGGCGGCCGCCACGTCACCCCGGAACCTGGCGTCGTGGTAGGCCCTGACGACCTCGCGCGTACTCATCGGCCCTCCTGAGCGGTCAAGTAGTCGGCCAGCCGCTGCTGGTTGTCTGCCAGCCGCAGGCACAAGTGGCGCAGCGAGGTCAGCTCCTCGGGCGAGAACCCCCGGAACATCGCCGCCATGGCGAGCTGCGACGGCTTCCTGAAGGCCTCGATCCAGGCCCGCCCCTCGGGGGTGATCCGGGCCAGCACCGACCGCCGATCGCGCTGGTCCTGAACCCGCCGGACGAGCCCGTCCTTCTCCAGGGTGTCGACGAGCCCGGTCACGTTCCTCGAGCTCACGCCCGCCGACTGGGCCAGGTCCCCGATGCTGAGTCCGTCCTCGTCGGTGGCGCTCAGCCGCAACAGCACGTCCATCGCTCCGGAGCTGAGCCCGCGGCCCTCACTGCCGTGCGTGCGCATGCGTTCGATGGCCTGGAAGGCCGTGCGCACGGCGGCCGCGGCCTCGAAGGTGAGGGTGTCGTCCCCTGCGAGCTCGCTCATGGCGGCCCTCGCTCTGGGATCGAAGAGCGATCCGGCTGAATCATGTTCCATCTTCATAATGAAGAGGCACTTTATTACATACTTCCAGAAACTGCGAGTTGGCCGGTTTCGTACGCTTGCCCGCATGATGATTGTGGAACGTGCTCCCACGGACACCGAGCTCGTCGCCCTGCTCGACGCGGCCTTCGCCGAACTGGTCGCCAGGTACGGCCCCGAGGGCCGCTCGGGCGTGCATGCCGACGCGAGGTTCCTGGTGGCCGTGATCGACCGTGTCGCCGTCGGCTGCGGCGCCGTACAGCCGGGCGATGGCGCGACCGGTGAGCTCAAGCGCATGTACGTCGACCCCCGCCACCGGGGGCGCGGTGTCGCCCGGTCCCTGCTGAAGGCCCTGGAGGAACTCGCGGTCGAGCTGGGGTACGACCGCATGCGACTGGCCACCGGAGTGCGCCAGCCTGAGGCGGTCGCCCTCTATGAGAGCTCCGGCTACGAGCGGACCGCCCTCTATGGCAGGTACGTGGACCAGCCGCTGACCCTTTGCTACGCCAAGAGCCTCGTGATGTGAAGTTCCCTGGGGTTGCCATCCGGAACAGTGCTCCGAATATAATCGGAGCACTGTTCCGGATGTTGGGCATGCTCTGCCCGAGACCTCCCTAGGAGCTCAACCGATGTCACCGATCCCCGAGGACTGGCAGGCCCGCAACGGCCGCTACGTCTCGACCCCGCGCTTCGAGGACTACTCCGAGAAGTACGCCGACCACTTCGCGATGACCCGCCGCGACGGCGTCATCGAGCTGCGTATGCACACCGACGGCGGCCCGGCTGTCTACGGCATGGGCATGCACAACGCCTGGGGCCAGGCGTGGCAGGAGGTCGGCAACGATCCCGACAACGAAGTGCTGATCCTCACCGGGACCGGCGACTGGCTCAAGCCTGCCCCGGCGGACAGGCTGGCGGAGATGATGCGCGAGCCGAGGCCCGACCACTTCGCCTACCGCACCTACTACGACGCGATGAAGCTGCTGGAGAACCTGATCCACGCGGTCGACATCCCCACGATCGCCGCGGTCAACGGTCCCAGCCCCGGCCACACCGAGTTCGCGTTGCTCTGTGACATCACCCTGGCCTCGGAGGACGCCACCTTCTCCGACACGCACCTGCTGGCCGGCACCGCCCCGGGCGACGGCATGCACCTCGGCCTCCAGGAGCTGCTGGGCACCAAGCGCGCGGCCTACTACCTGTACACCGGCGCCGAGATCGACGCGCGCACCGCCCTCGACCTCGGCCTGGTCAACGAGGTCCTGTCCCGCGAGAAGCTGCTGCCGCGCGCCTGGGAGCTGGCCGAGGCGATCCGCAGCCGCCCCAAGGCCGCCCGCAGGCTCACCCACGCCATCGTCTCGCGTCCGTGGAAGCGCCGCCTCGTCGAGGACTTCGGCTTCGGCCTGGCGCACGAGATGTTCGGCATCTCCGCCGACAAGATCTTCGGGTAGCCGGCCGGGATCAGCCGGCCGCGGCGGCCGCCCTCGCGGCGGCCTCCACGTTCTTGCGCAGGGCCGTGGCGACCGGCTCGACGGGCTCGGCCAGCATCGCGGCCCTGCCCCGGTGCTCGCGCCACTCCCTCCCGGGCACGACCCCCTTGAGCCTGGCCGCCGTGGCCAGCGCGGCCAGGACGCGGACATCCTGCCCCAGCCGGTCCACGGGCTGGCCGCCGCGGATCGCACGGCCGACCCGTTCGGCGAGCCTGCGCGAGAGGTACGGCCGGCGCGGCGTGATCCGCTCGACCGGGAACAGCACGAGCCGCCGCCGCTCGACGCGGATCAGCCGGGCGGCTTCCAGCTCGTCCCTGACCAGGCGGAACGCGCGCGAGCGATCCTTGCGGATCCAGTGCCGCCACGACCGGGCCGGGGAGTTCGTGATCTGCTCCCAGACGGCGGCCTGCAGGGGGCCGGGGTCGGCGGGGGCGGCGACCGGGCGTACCCGGCCCGACTCGTCCGCCACGTTGCCACCCATCACGAGCTCGGCGAGCGCCGCCGCGCGCAGGAGGTAACCCAGCTCGCCGCGGTTGGACAGCTTCTCCTTGCGCAGATCGAAGGCCAGCAGGAAAGCCGACCTCGGCAGGGACTCATCCAGTTTCACCTGTCGACTCCTCTTCATCCGTGGACGTCTTGCTCGGCCGCCCGCGCGGGCGCATCCGCCCCACGCCGTCGGGCAGGCGTCCGGCCTCGGAAAGGGCCTTGCGCAGCAGGAACTCGATCTGCGAGTTCGTACTGCGCAACTCGTCGGACGCCCACCTGGCGAGCGCGTCGTGGACCACCGGGTCGAGCCGCAGCAGGATCTTCTTCCGCTCCACGGCGTTTACTGGTAAAGGGTGCCGGTGTTGACCACCGGCTGGGTGTCGCGGTCGCCGACCAGCACCACCATCAGATTGCTGACCATGGCCGCCTTGCGCTCCTCGTCCAGCTCGACCACGTCGTGCTCGGCGAGCTTGGCCAGGGCCGTCTCGACCATGCCGACCGCCCCTTCGACGATCCGCTGGCGGGCCGCCACCACCGCGCCGGCCTGCTGGCGCCGCAGCATCGCGTGGGCGATCTCCGGCGCGTACGCCAGGTGGATGATGCGGGACTCGATGACCTTCACGCCGGCCGCGGCCACCCTGACCCCGATCTCCGCGGACAGCCGCTCGTTGATCTCGTCGGCGTTGTCCCGCAGCGACAGCCTCGGCTCGCCGTGCGCGTCGTACGGGTAGCTGCCCGCGATGTGCCGCACGGCCGTCTCCGCCTGGATGGCCACGAACTCCACGAAGTCGTCCACCTCGAACATCGCCTGCGCCGTGTCCCGCACCTGCCAGACCACCACGGTCGCGATCTGGATGGGGTTGCCGTCCGCGTCGTTGACCTTCGTCACGTCCGTCTCGTGGTTGCGGATCCTGGTGGACACCCGCCGCCGCACGGTGAACGGGTTGACCCACTGCAGACCGGGCGTCCGCAGGGTGCCGACGTACCGGCCGAGCAGCTGCACGACGCGCGCCTCGCCGGGCGCCACCGCGGTGAGCCCCCCGCACAGCACCACGCCGGCGATGAACGCCAGGCAGGCCACCGCGACCACCCACCCGCCGCCCTGCCCCGCCTCCGCGGCGAGCGTGAAGATCCCCCAGACGAACAGCGCGATCCCGCCCAGGACCAGCACTGCCGCGATCCCGAGCACCGCGAATCCGTTGACCGCCCGCACGGGGCGCTCGCTGGTGTGCGGCGCGGGCATGTCCACGACGGTTCCCTCAAGCGCGACCCCGCCCGATGTGTCCGCCATCTCCTGATCCCCCTTCTCCTGGCTTCGAGTGCTAGCAAAGTGATATCACTTTTTTCACAAGGGAGAAAGGGGTTCGTTTCGGTCTCTCGCGCGGTGGTGTCACTGGCGGTCAGCATCGCGCCGACGGGCGTGTGACGAACTCGCTCCCCAGGACGCTGACCGTGATCGTGTAGATCAGCCGCCGGTCGTGGGCTTGGCCGCCCAGGCTCGGATCGCCGGTGTCGTGGTCCGGCTGCCAGGCAGTCGGGCGACGGGTGGGTGAGCCCCGTTCGCGGACGTCAGCCGAAGACCGCGGGTGGGGGAACCGGGGCCAGGACCGGGTCGCCGTCCTTGATGGGGGAGGCGCCCGCGATGAAGTTCGTCAGCGCCTCCCCGTGCACGCATCTCGCCTGTGTGAGGCCGCCCGCCGCGCGTCGCGTCAGCAGGTCCACGGGCAGGGCCGTACGCGAGGCCGCCACGATCAGGTTGCCGAAGCGCCGGCCGCGCATGACGCCCGGCTCCGCCAGCAGGACCACGTGCCCGAACGTGCTCGTCACCGTGGCGAGCAGGCGCTTGGCGAAGGCCAAGCCCTTGCCGTCGGCCATGTTGATCAACAGCGTGCCGGTCGGCCGGAGGACTCTGGCTATGTCCCCCATGTACTCCGTCGTGGCCAGCTCCACCGGCATCGTCGCCCCCGTGAAGGCGTCCAGCACCACCAGGTCCGCCGATGCGTCCCAGATCTTGGCGGTGCCCTCCCGGCCGCCCTCCACGATGACCTTCAGCTTGGGCACCGACCGCAGGTCCAGCTGCTCGCGTACCAGATTGATCAGGAGGCCGTCGGGCTCGACGACGATGTGGCGGGAGCCCTGGCGGGTGGCGGCGATGTAGCGGGGGATGGTGCAGGCGCCCCCGCCCACGTGTACGCAGCTCAGCGGCCCTTCCGGCAAAAGGTCGATCACATCCGCCATAAGTCGTACATACTCAAATTCCAGAAATGTCGGGTCTTGTAGATCAACGTACGACTGAGGTACGCCATCCTTGGACAGCACCCAGCCGTCCTGCCTGTCCAGGTCCCGGAGCAGCTCGATCTCGCCGAACGTCACCGGATACAGGCCAGGCATCGGTTCCCGCTGTCCACGTGCCACGCTGATCCCCTCCTGGGAGAAACCGTATGCGACGACGAAGGCTGATTGTGCTCGTTATCGCTCTTGTCGCGGTAGTTGGGGCGGGTGCATTCGCTGTAATGGCGTCGAACCGGATCAAGGGGAGCGCTTCCCAGACCGCTGCGGCGTACTTCGACGCATGGCGCAAAGGTGACGTGTCGCGCATGGCGAGCCTGGTGTACCAGCCGCCCCCGGACTTCGCCGTCCGGCATTACCGGTTGACGGAGGACCTCCACGTCGAGTCCATCCGGCTGACTCCCGGGCGGTTGAAGAGCACGGGGGAGGGGGTCGCCGAGGTGCCGTTCGCGGGGGTGCGGCAGCTCGCCGAGTTCGGGGCGTGGCCGTTCGACAGCACGTTACGGCTCGGCGTACGGGATCGGGCCTGGAAGGTGTTATGGGCCCCGGAGACGCTGCACCCCCTGCTCAAGGACGGCGGCACGCTGGAGCTGGACGAGGTCGACGCCTCGGCGGCCGAGCTGGTCACCAGCGAGGGCGTCAGGATCCCGAACGACAGCTACGCGGACTCGTACCTCAATCAGCTCAAACCCGAGTTCGCGGAGGCTGGGCACGGCTGGGAGCTGGTCTCGAAGGTCCCGGGGCAGCCCGTCAAGCAGCTGATGACCCGCCGGCCCGAGGCGAACGTCGAGCGCACCACCCTGTCACGCAACGTGCAGGCGGCCGCCGCCAGGGCGCTGGACGGGGTCGAGGACTCCACGATCATCGCCATCCGGCCGAGCACCGGCGAGATCCTCGCGCTGGCCGACCGCCTCAAGGAGAGCTACAGCGCCGTACGCGACGTCTTCCCGCCCGGGTCCGTCTTCAAGACGATCACGGCGGCGGCGCTGCTCGAGAACGGGCTCGACCCGGCGGCGCAGGTCCAGTGCCCGGGCACGTACACGATCCCCTTCAACCGGCCCTTCGACAACGCCGGCAAGGTGGACCGCGGTCTCGTCAGCTTCACCGACGCGTACGCCTACTCCTGCAACACGACGTTCGTCGAGCAGGCCACCACCAGGCTCACCGCGGACCAGCTGCGCGAGACGGCGGACGAGTGGGGGTTCGGGCGGCCGATCGCGACCGGCATCGGCGGGACCTGCGGCACCATGCCGGACACCGACGACCCGAACATGTTCGGCGCGGACGCCATCGGCCAGGGCCAGGTCGTCGCGACGCCGCTGTGCATGGCCGCGCTCGCCGCCGCCGTGCAGAGCGGCACCTGGCGCTCGCCCAGGCTGCTGTCGGAGGCACAGGTACGCCGCATCGACGGCACCCCGCACAAGGACGTGCCGATGAACGAGCAGGTCGTGGCGGCGCTCAGGGACATGATGGCCGCCGTGGTCGATCACGGCACGGCCGGCGACATGGGGCTGCCGGAGGGCGTGGCGGGTAAGACGGGGACGGCCGAGGTGGACGGCGAGGAGTCGCATGCGTGGTTCATCGGCTACCGGGACGACCTGGCCTTCTGCGTCTTCGTACGGCACGGCGGCTCGGGCCGTACGGCCGCCGTTCCCATCGCCGCCCGTTTCCTCAACGGCCTCTAGCCGCAGGTATCGGTTTTCGAACCTATGGCTGGCCGCGTCCAGCGGACTGCCACAGGGAGCGAATTCGCAACCTACGGTACCGTAGGTTGCATGACGACCATCACCGTTAAGCCCAGGCTGCGAGGCTGGTTGCACACTGGAGCGATGCCCGTGGCGCTGGTCGCGGGGTTCGTGCTCGTGGCGCTCGGCCCGACCCTGCAGGCGCGCCTGGCCGCCGCCGTTTACGCCATCACGTCCGGTTTGTTGTTCGGGATCTCGGCCACCTACCACCGGGGCACGCTGGGCCCGCGGCTGGCGGAGTTCCTGCGCCGGTGCGATCACGCCAACATCTATCTGATCATCGCCGGGACCTACACGCCGTTCGCCCTGCTGGCGCTTGACGGGGTGGCGAGGGTCGCGGTGCTCTCCGTCATCTGGGGCGGGGCCCTGGCCGGGGTGCTGTTCCGGGTGCTCTGGATGGGCGCGCCGCGCTGGCTCTACACCGTCCTCTACCTGGCGCTGGGCTGGACCGCGATCTTCGTGATGCCGCAGCTGCTGCAGGGCGCGGGCGTGGCCGCCGTCGTCCTGGTGGCCGTCGGCGGCGTCTTCTATTCGGCGGGAGCCGTCGTGTACGGCCTGCGCCGCCCGGACCCGTCGCCCCAGTGGTTCGGCTTCCACGAGGTCTTCCACGCCCTCACCATCGCCGCGTACCTGGTGCAGTACATCGCGGTGTCGATTGTGGTTTATTCACACGTGTGAATCTTGGGACAGAACAGTACGTCTCGGTGACGACGTACCGCAGGGACGGCACCCCGGTCGCCACCCCGGTGTGGGCGGCGCAGGACGGCGACGCGGTGGTCATCTGGACCGTCGCCGACTCGGGGAAGGTCAAGCGCATCAGGAACAACCCCGAGGTCAGCGTGGCGGGCTGCGACTTCAGGGGCAACCTCAAGACCGAGCCGGTCAACGGGCGGGCCGTGGTGCTGGACGCGGCGGAGACCGAGCGGGTGCGCGGGCTGCTGCGGCGCAAGTACGGGCTCATGGGGCGCATCACGCTGCTCGGCAGCAAGCTCCGCAGGGGGAGCACCGGCACCGTGGGGGTGCGGATCACCGACATTTGACCCCGTGCTGGTCTGTTTTCGGGCACAGCTCGGAAAGCAGATCAGCATGGGAGATATCACTCAATCGTGGTGGCTGCTGCTGCTACGCGGCCTCGCGTCGATCCTCTTCGGTTTGCTGGCGCTCATCTGGCCGGCGATCACGCTCCTCGTGCTGGTGATCTTCTTTGGCGCGTACGCGCTGGTGAGCGGGCTCTTCGAGCTGTTCGCCGGGTTCCGGCACGGGGCAAAGTCGAGAGCCTGGCTCATCATTTCCGGAATTGTCGGGATATTGGTCGGGATAGCGACATTTTTCTGGCCGGGCATCACCTCGCTCGCCCTGCTCTTCGTCGTGGCCTTCTGGGCCATCGTCACCGGCGTCCTGGAGATCGTGGCCGGGATCCGGCTGCGCAAGACCATCGACAACGAGTGGATGCTCATCGTCGGAGGCATCCTGTCGGTGATCTTCGGCGTCCTGCTGCTCATCTGGCCGGTCACGGGCCTGCTCAGCCTCGTCTGGCTGGTCGGCATCTACGCGATCCTGCACGGCATCGCCGAGATCGCTCTGGCGTTCCGCGTGAAGAACTTCACTCCGGGGGTAGGTATGCCGTAAATTTTATGTAGTTAGCCGTATTCAACAAGAGGAACGCACGCCTGTCCGACGCACGTGGAGTCGCCATGGACGTACACGCCCGCCTTGCCCGCCACCTGCTCGTCGACGGATACCGCCTCGTGCTCGACCTCGAGCTCAGCCGCGGCTCCTGGCTTGTCGACGCCCGAAACGGCCGCCGCTACCTGGACTTCTACACGTTCTTCGCCTCCGCGCCGCTCGGCGTGAACCCACCCTTCGACCCCGACTTCGCCCAGCTGCTCGGCCAAGTCGCCCGCAACAAGCCGGCGAACCCCGACATCTACACCGAGCACCTGGCGGACTTCGTCGACACCTTCGCCCGGGTGCTGGGCGATCCGGAGCTGCCCCACCTGTTCTTCGTCGAGGGTGGCGCCCTGGCCGTCGAGAACGCGCTCAAGACCGCCTTCGACTGGAAGAGCCGCCGCAACGAGGCCGCCGGCCGTTCACGCGACCTGGGCACCAAGGTCCTGCACCTGACGAAGGCCTTCCACGGCCGCAGCGGCTACACCCTGAGCCTGACCAACACCGAGCCGGGCAAGACCGACCGGTTCCCGAAGTTCGACTGGCCGCGGATCGACGTGCCCGCCATCCACTTCGGCGACGTCGAGGCAGCCGAGGAACGTGCGCTGGCGCAGGCGCGTGAGGCGTTCGAGCGGAATCCGTACGACATCGCCTGCTTCATTGCCGAGCCCATCCAGGGCGAGGGCGGCGACAATCACATGCGGCCCGAGTTCCTGCAGGCCATGCAGCGCATGTGCCACGAGTACGATGCCCTGTTCATCCTCGACGAGGTCCAGACGGGCGGCGGCATGACCGGCACGCCGTGGGCGTACCAGCAGCTGGGCCTCGCTCCGGATGTGGTGGCGTTCGCGAAGAAGGTCCAGGTGGGCGGGATCATGGCGGGCCGCAGGGTCGACCTGGTGCCGGACAACGTGTTCCAGCAGAGCGGGCGCATCAACTCCACATGGGGCGGCGGGCTGGTGGACATGGTGCGCAGCCGGGGCATCCTGGAGATCATCGAGCGTGACGGCCTGATCGCCCGCGCCGGCACCCTCGGCTCCACGCTGCTCGACGATCTCACCAAGCTGGAGGCCGAGAGCCCCGAGCTGGTGTCCAACGTCCGTGGCAGGGGCCTGATGTGCGCGTTCGACCTGCCGGACCAGGCCGCGCGTGACGCGCTGGTGACCCGGCTCAGGGAGGATCACGGGGTGCTGGCGCTGCCCTGCGGGCCCCGCTCCATACGCCTGCGTCCTGCGCTGAACATCCCGGAGGCCGATGTCGACCACGGCCTGCAGGCACTGTCGGAAGCTCTTACTGCGTGACGCTGGTGGCCGTGCGGCGGGGGCCGAAGTAGCGCCAGAAGAAGTTGAGCAGCACGGTCATCCGGTTGCGCCCGCCCAGCAGGTATGCCACGTGCACGAAGATCCACACCAGCCATGCGGGCAACCCGCGCATGGTGAGCCCGTTGGACAGCTGCAACACGGCCTCCGCCTTGCCGACGGTGGCCATGATGCCCGGATCGCGATAGGAGAACGCCTTCAGGGGCCGCCCCTGCGCGGCCGCGAGGATCTGCGTGGCCACGTGCTCGCCCATCTGGATCGCCGGCTGGGCGAGCTGGGGGAGCGGGTTGGGCGGCCCCGCCAGGTCTCCGGCCACGAAGATCTCGGGATGTTCGGGTACGTTCAGCGCCTCCGTGACACTGATCCTGCCGCCCTTGCCCTGTGGCAGGCCCCAGTCGCCCACCTGCTTGGGCGCGGTGACGCCGAGCGCCCACACGGTCACGTCGCTCGGCAGCCGCGTGCCGTCGGTCAGCACCACCGCGTCCGGCTCGACGGACGCCACCGTGGAGCCCAGCCGCAGCCGCACCCCCCTCCGGCGCAGCGCCCGCGCCGCCGAGTCCCGCAGCCTCCGCTTGTACGGCGCCAGCACGAAGTCGAACCGCTCCACCAGCGTCACACTGGTCTGGCCCGGCTTGATCTCAGGATGCGTCAGCGGCAGCGTGCGCCGCCGCAGTTCGGCCAGCGTGCCGGCCATCTCGACCCCGGTCGCGCCCGCGCCGACCACCACGACGTGCACACTCTTGCGCCGGCCCGCCGCGGTGTCCTCCAGTTGGTGCTGGAACCGGCGGCGCAACGTCGCGGCGTCGCTGAGCGAGTAGATCGGCTGCGAGTTCTCCCGCGCGCCGTCGATGCCGAGCCAGTTGGTGGTGACGCCGGTGCCCAGCACGAGGTAGTCGTACTCGAGCTCGCTCCCGTCGTCGAGTTCCACGCGCCGCTCGGCCGGGCGGATCTTGCTCAGCGCGGCCTGGCGCGCCCGCACGTTGGGCCACTTGGCGGCGAACGTGCGGATGGGATACGACACGTCCGAGCTGCCCATCCCTGCGGTGGCCACCTGGTAGAGGAGCGGCTGGAAGGTCGAGTACGGGTTGCGGTCGATGAGCGTCACCAGCGCCCCCGCCTTGGCCAGCTCCTTGGTGGCGGCCAGTCCGGCGAACCCCGCCCCCACCACCACGACTCGCGGTCTCTGCTCCATGCCAAGGTCCATGGCCCTGCCGGCGGCTCTCAAACCATCAAGGGACCTCTTGCCGAAAAGGTATTTTTGCCTTTTCGGCAAGATCTGTTACGGTAACGCCATGCCGACCAGCAACGGTTTGCGCGAACGCAAGAAGCGGGAGACCCGAGTGGCGTTGAGCCTCGCCACGATCCGCCTGTGCGTCGAGCGCGGCTGGGACAACGTCACCATCGAGGACATCGCCGCCGCGGCCAATGTGTCCGTGCGCACCTTCCGTAACTACTTCTCGAACAAGGCGGAGGCGATCGCCGCCGCCCACGTCGAGCGCACGCTGCGGATCGCGGACGAGATACGCGCCAGTCCGCCCGGCGAACCCCTGTGGGAGTCGATCGTGGAGGCGGTCCAGGCCAGCTTCGCGCCGGACGACAGCACGGGCGTCGAGTTCGGACGCTGGCGGGACGGGGTCTCACTCATGCTGGCCGAGCCGGCGCTGCAGGGCGAGGTGCTCAAGGCGAACGCGGCCGCGCAGGACGAGCTGGCCAGGGCGATCGCCGAGCGCACGGGCACCGATCTCGTGCACGACGTCTACCCGAAACTGGTCGCCGCGGTGATCGGCGCCGGCAGCGCCGTGGCCATCGAGCACTGCCTGCGCGCCGAGCGGCCCGCCCCGCTCGACCAGGTGCTGCGCGAGGTGTTCGACCGGCTCGCCGCGGGCCTGACCATCCCCTCGGACCTAGGAAAACACCGTGATCACTGATGTCGTCATCGTCGGCGGCGGCCCGAACGGGCTGATGCTGGCCTGCGAGCTCACTCTGGCCGGGGTCCGCCCGATCGTGCTGGAACGCCTGGCCGCGCCCAGTGCGGAGCCCAAGGCTAACGGCCTGCTCGGCCAGGTCGTGAGGATGGTCGACCGGCGAGGCCTCTACGAGCGCCTCAGCGGCAGCCCGGATCCGCCGCAGCCGAACTCCGCGTATTTCATGTTCGCCGCGATGGGCCTGGACCTGAGCCTGCTGGCGGACAGCCCGATCTACGGCCTGGCGGTGCCGCAGCTCCGCATCGTGCAGGTGCTGGAGGAGCGCGCCCGCGAGCTCGGCGTGGAGATCCGGCGCGAACACGAGGTCACCGGCCTGGCGCAGGACGACGACTCGGTCACGGTGGACGTCTCGGGTCCGGACGGGACGTACCGGCTGAGCGCCCGCTATCTGGTCGGCGCGGACGGAGCGCACAGCGTCACGCGCAAGCTGACCGCCATCGGGTTCCCGGGCATCACCTACGACAGGACGACCGTCCGTTCGGCGCACGCGACCGTTCCCGCGGAGTGGATGGACCCGGTCACGGGTGCGCTGAACGTGCCCGGCTACGGCCCGGTCCCGCCGTTCCTGCCGCACCGCACCGAGCGCGGCGGGTTCTCGTACGCGCCCTTCCCCGGCCACCCGCCACTGATCAGCACCACCGAGTGGGATCAGCCCGAGCCCGGCGCTCCGATGAGCCTGGACGAGCTCCGGGAGAGCGCCGGCCGGGTGCTCGGCGCCGACGTGCCGCTCGGCCCGCCCGCCGGCGAGGGGCCGCACGTGCTGCGCCGGCTGACCCACGGCAACACACGGATGGCCGAACGGTTCTCCGACCGGCGCGTGTTCCTGGTCGGGGACGCCGCCCACGTGTACGCCGCCGCCGGCGGCGGCCCCGGGCTCAACCTCGGGCTGCAGGACGCGATCAACCTCGGCTGGAAGCTCGCCGCCGAGATCGGGGGCAGCGCGCCGGCCGGGCTGCTGGACAGCTACGAGACCGAGCGCCGGCAGGCGGCCCGCCGCATGATCACGAACGCCCAGGCACAGTCCGCGCTGATCGGACCGGGCAACGACATCACCGCCCTGCGCGAGCTGTTCACCGAGCTGCTCGGCTATCGGGACAACATCCAGCACCTCGCCGAACTCATCGCGGGCGCCGACGTCCGCTATGACATGGGGGAGCCCGGCGCGCACCCGCTGGTCGGCCGGTTCGCGCCCGACATGTCGCTGAGCACCCCGGACGGGCCCGTCCGGCTCGCGGAGCTGACCCGGAGCGCGCGGCCCCTGCTCCTGGACCTGACCGAGTCCGCGTGCCTGACGGGAACGTTGTCCGGACGGCACGAGGCGGCGGTCGACCTCGTGACGGCGCGCCCCGAACCGCCTGCCCCCGAGGCCACCGCCCTCCTCCTCCGTCCGGACTCCTACGTGGCCTGGGCGTCGTCCTCGTCCCGCCCGGGCCCCGACGAGCTGAAGGCCCTCCAGGCTGCCCTGGAACGCTGGTTCGGCTGACCCCGCCCGCCCTTTCCGCGTGGTGGCGCGGCTGGCCGACTACGCAACGCTGGTTCGGCTGGCCCCCGCCCCCTCCGCCGGCGGCCTTTGCGTGGCGCAGCTGGACGGCTGCGCACCGCCCCTCGACCGCGCAGCGTCCTCCCGTCGCAGTGCACTTGGGCAGTGGCACTTGCCGTCCCTCTGCGGCGGCGCATTGGGGCGTCGGCGTAGTGGGTGGTTGAGCGGCGTGATGGGTGCCGGGCCCCGCCTGAGGGCGTGCCGCGCGAAGGCAGGCTGGATGGGAGGGTCCCGGTGGTTGGGGCCGTGGGATTGCAGGCCGACGGAGCGGGCCGCGCCTCGTCGGCGGGCCGCTCGGTCGGCTGGTGCGGTCGGGTTTACTCCTGGCGGGACAGCCACAGCCCGATGGCCGTGACCCGGGAGTCCACCCCTAGCTTGGCGTAGATGCGATTGACGTGGTTCTTGACCGTTTTCTCGCTGAGGAACAGCCGTTGCGCGATCTGGCCGTTGGATTGGCCGGTCGCGATCAGGTCCATGACCTCGGCTTCGCGCTTGCTCAGGGACGTGAATACGCTATCGAGCGCTGCGTCGTCGACTCTCATCCGGCCTCCGGGGGCGCGCAGACGGTCAGATCGCCGATGGCCCCCGTGCTTCCGGCGTTAGCGGTAGACAGCGAGCATAACTCGCATTGTCGTGATTTGGGGCCGTTGTCGGGAGAAAACGGCAACGGCCGGTCCCGAAGGACCGGCCGTGCGCACTGGGGTGAGCGAAGGGACTTGAACCCTCGGCATCCAGGACCACAACCTGGCGCTCTGCCAACTGAGCTACGCCCACCATGAGCCGCCCTCGTATGGCGGCACAGGAAAAGTGTAGCGAAGTTCAGGAGTCTTTACGCCACTCCTTTAATCGCTGACACGCTCTGCCAGCGATCTCGCGGTCGCCGAGTCGGGCCCAGGCTGCGTCACGAAGATCGCCGCGCGGTAGTAGCGCAGCTCCCTGATGCTCTCCGTGATGTCGGCCAGAGCCCGGTGCCCGCCCTGCTTCTCAGGCGCGGCGAAGTAGACCCGTGGGTACCAGCGGCGGACCAGCTCCTTGATCGACGAGACGTCGATCATCCGGTAGTGCAGATAGGCGTCGACCCCGGGCATGTCGCGTGAGATGAACGTGCGGTCGGTGCCGATCGAGTTGCCGCACAGCGGCGCCTTCTTCGCCTCGGGGACGTGGCGGCGGATGTAGTCGAGCACGAGCGACTCGGCCTCCGACAGCGTCACCCCGCCGGCCAGCTCGGGCAGCAGCCCCGAGGCGGTGTGCATCTCGCGCACGACCTCCGACATCTGCTCTACCGACTCCGGCGGCGGCTTGATGACCACGTCGACGCCCTCGTCCAGCTGATTGAGCTCGCTGTCGGTGATGACACACGCCACCTCGACGAGCGCGTCGCGGCTCAGGTCGAGCCCGGTCATCTCGCAGTCGATCCAGACCAGCAAGTCACTCATTCGATCTCCTCGCCCAGCGGCTCGGAGCAATCCGCCCGCTTGTTACCCCACCAGCCTAGTGCCACACGTTAGGCGGGCTTGAGCGAGCCGAGAACCTTACCGAGCACGTCGGTGCCCAGATTGTCGGGTACGGACGCGTACACGATGGCAGGTCGCTCACCCTCACCGCGATCCATGAGCACGATCGCGCCGTTCTCCTTCTTCCACTTGTAGCCCTTCTCCTGCGACACCTTCGAGAAGTCGAGCTCGAACTGCAGCACCCAGGCGTCCTTGCCGCCGATCTTCATCGCCTTGTCCTGCACGACCTTGGTCTCGTGGGGGAGCTGGTAGAACCTGGTGGAGAAGTCGACGAAGATCGCCTTGGCCGTATCGCCCAGCCCCGAGGCGCCGGAATAGGGATAGAGCTCGTTGAGCAGCCCCGTGTAGACGTTGCCCACCCAGTCGCCCTGGCCGTCGTACTTCGCCTGCGCGGTGGCCTGCACCGCGCTCGACCACGTCTGCTGGGTCGGGTCCGTGCCGTTGATCTCGTTGGACGGGGGCACCTTCCAGCTGTCGGGCACCTGGAAGGAGAGGCCGGCCTGCTCGTCGGTGATGCGGCCGTCGACCGGCTCCGGCAGCTCGACGGTGCCCTGGGTGGGCGGCTGGCTGGGCGGCGGCTCGTTGCTGGGCGGCGGCTGCTGCTCGAAGGTGTCCGCCGGACTCGGCGGCGAGGCGGTCTCCGAGCTGTTCCTGTTGACGAAGAAGATGCCGGCCACCACGATCAGCGCGACCACCACCAGCGCGGCCAGCCCTCCAAACACCCACGGCATCGGGTTGCCCTGCTTGCGCGGCGGGCCGTAGCCGGGGCCCGGCAGGGGAGCGCCAGGCCACTGGGCGGTCGGCGTGGGCTGGCCGTAGGCCGACTGGCCGAACGTCGGCTGTCCGTACTGGAGCGTGGGGTTCGCGGGCGTCGCCGACCAGCCGGGGCTCGACTGCGGCTGTGGCCCGGAGCCCAGCTGGGGCTGGTGCTGGGGCTGCGGTCCGGAGCCCGGCTGGGGCTGGGGCCCGGAGCCCGGCTGAGGCCCGCCCTGCCCCGGCTGCTGCGCGTGTACGGCATCTGTCCACTGGTTGCCGTCCCACCAGCGGAGCTGGGGCTCTCCGTAGGGGTCTGGGTACCAGCCCGCGGGGGTCTGCGTGGTCATGCTGGCCAGATTAGTAAGAACCGCTTTGATATGCATTGCTGGGAGGGCATCAACACTTGTACGTGAAGCTCGCCTTGTCGGCGCGCACCGGGCCAGGCGTCAGGATCCGCAGCGTCGCGGTGGCTTTCACGTTGCTCTTCCCCTGCAGCGTCCACCGGAAAGGCACCTGGTACGTCGTCTGGTCCGACTTCGTGCGCAGAGTTCCCTTGACAACCTCTTTGTCCAGATTCTTGCGCCATTCGTAGGTGATCTCGCCAGGCGCCCCGTTGGTGACGACCGTGCCAGTGATCAGAACGGCCTTGCCACAGCCCTGGGTCTTCTTCGGCGCTGTCACGTCGATCGACATGACCGCCAGCGCCGGAGAGTCGCCCGTGTAGAGCCAGGCCAGGATCGCCCCCGCCATGATGACGGCGAAGACGGCCGCGGAGATGATCGTGCGCCGCCGCCGCGCCCGCGAGGCCTTCTTCAGCCTGCTGCCGGGGTGGTGCTCGGTGGCGACCTGGTCGCGCCCGGCCCGCCAGATCCGCTCGGCCGTCGTCTCGGGCCGCTGCACCTGTGTGCCGATCCCGGGCCCGAACTGCACGGGCCCCGAGGACCGGCCGGGAACGTGCAGCAGCGTGACGATGTCGCCCTCGTCCCTGGGCGGCAGGGTGGGCGGCGGCGCGTACACCCGCGCCTGCGCGAACGCCGACCTCCCCCGGGCGGCCTGCGCCAGCCCTTCCTGGCCTGCCGCCTCGCCGACCAGCATGTCGCGGGCGGCGGCCAGGCCCAGCGTGGCGGCCGTGGCCGCGGCACGTTCCAGCACCTCGGCGGGACGCGGCCGGCCCTGCCCGAGCGAGGCGGCCAGGCCGCGCGCCAGCGAGGCCCACCCGGCCGCGTCCCGCTCGCGCGGGGAGGCCTGGCCGCGGATGGCGTCGGACAGGCCGCGCTCGGACAGCAGCGCGGCGCCATCCGCCGTGATCACCACGGTGCCCGGGTGAACGGAGCCGTGGGTGACCCCGGCCGCGTGCAGCGCGAGCAGGGTCTGGGCGGTCTCCACCAGCACGGACACCGCGCCGGGCGGGTCGATCGGCCCGGTGGCGAGCAGGTCGGACAGGGTGGGGCTGACCGCCTGCGCGGTGAGCAGCCACACCTGGTCGCCCGCCGCCACCACGTCGGCCACCGGGATCAGCCCGGTCAGCCCGCCCAGCACGAGCCGCTGGTCGGTCATGACCGCGTGCACCACGCGATCGCGCACGCCGGGCAGGCCGATGATCTTGGGATCGAACAGCAGCGCCCCCGCCCTGCGTCCGTCGGGTGAGATGGCGTCGATCCAGTTGCCGAGCTCGGTCATCCAGGTGTGCTCGGTGAGCCGGAATCCGGCGATACCGTGTGCAGGGTTAGTCATCGCCGTCCCCCAGGCGCGTCCTAGCGCTTCCTTCGGTGCCGTCCCGCCATACGGCGTTTCACCGCAAGTGTGACCGGAACCGCGCCGGACGTCATCAGGCCGAAGGCGACGAGCGCGGCCGAGGCCTTGCTCGCGCGGTCGAGCCGCGGCTCCTCAGGCATCGGCTCACCCCCGTCCGTCGGCTCCTCGCCCCGCGTCGGCTCGCCCTTGGTCGGCACCTCTCCTCCGGCGTTCCCACCGTCCCCGGAGGGCTCGCTGGGCGCTTGCGAGGACCGGGTCGGCCGGGGCGCCGGCGTCGTGAAGATCGGCGTCGGAGTGGGCGCGGAAGCGGACGAGGACGGCGGCTGACGGTCCTCGGGCTCGTCGGCCTTGACGGTGATCTCGGGCTCCTCCGACGTGGGCGTCGGGGTCGGCTTCTTGGTCTTGGCAGGTGGAGTCCTGACCGGGGTGGGCGTGGGCCTGGGAGTGGGAGTCCGCGTGGGCCGCCTGCTCGCGGTCGGCTGGACGGGCGGCGGGGGCGCGTCGCTCTGCGTGGGCATCGGCTCGGGCGTGCTCTCCTCCGGAGTGGTCTCCTCGGGGGTGGGCGTGGGCTCCTCTTCCGTCTCCGCCGGCTCGAGCGTGGCCGGGGTGGCCGTGGTCGGCGTGACCGTGCTGGTCTGCGCCCGCAGCACCGGCTCGTCCGCCGAGACGTTGGCGATGACCACGACCGCGGCGACCAGCACGCCGACGGCGCCCGCGCCGATGGCGATCTTCGCGGGGAGCTTGCTGAGGATGCGGGACGGGTCGCGGAACCGGGTCTCGGCCAGCGAGGTCTGCACCTGGTCGGGTTCGGCGAGCTCGGTCGGGAAGAGCAGGACCAGCAGCCCGGCGAGCGCGGCCAGGCGGCGGCGTCCGCGCTCCTCCCAGTCCGATCCGTACCCCTCGACCGCGACCGCCTCGAGCTCGGTCAGGAACGCCTCAGCGGACTCCGGCCGCTCGGCCGGGTCCTTCGCCAGGCCGCGCTCGATCAGGCTCTGGAGCGGCGCGGGCACCTCGTCCACCGGTGGCGGCGAGGCCTGGTGCTGGTGGGCCAGGGCAGCGATGTTGGACGCCCGGAAGGGCCGGGTGCCGGTCAGGCACTCGAAGAACACGACGGTGGCCGCGTACACGTCGGTCGCGGGCCCCGCGCGGCCGCCCGACCACTGCTCGGGCGCCATATACGGCGGCGTGCCCGCCGCGCCGGCGCCCTCGCCCGCCCTGACCGCGATGCCGAAGTCCACGAGCTTGCTGATGCCGTCGCCCTGGACCATCACGTTCTCTGGCTTGAAGTCGCGGTGCACGACGCCGATCGCGTGCGCCGAGGCCAGACCCTGGAGCGAGCCCTTGAGCACGGTCAGCGCCGCTTCGGGCCCCGTGGGGCCCTCGGACCTGAGGATCTCGCGCAGCGACACCCCGTTGATCAGCTCCATGACGATCGCCGCGCCCTGGCCGCTCTCGACGTAGTCGATCAGCCGGGCGTGGTACCTGCTCTGGAGCGTGGCGAGCAGCCTGGCCTCGTGCCGGAAGCGGGCGACGAACCCCACATCGGACCTCAGCTCGTCACTGAGGTACTTGATGGCCACCTCGACGCCGTCGTGGTGGCGCCTGGCCAGGACCACGCGACCGGCCGCCCCCGAACCGAGTTGTCGTACCTCGGTATAGCCGGGGACCCCCCACTGCCCATCACCGTGCATAACGGTTCTCCTCTGGAGTATGCGGGCCCCCACCCTCATCAATCGGGCGTAGCTTAACCAGAGGGAACCGCTTTCCCGCTACCGGTATCCCCATTAGTCAGGAATGTCACTTGATGGTGTTATCTGAGCCGGGGCTAGGGGTCCTGCTCGGCTCTTCCTCCTTGGGACATTCCTCCGTGGCGCCGCCTGCGCTGTCGCTCCCGTTGCCCGCCGCCGGGTCGGTGGAGGCCGTCACGGACCACTTGGTGCCGCACGGGAGCTTGATGGAGTGACTCAAGGTCCTGGTGTACGAGGTGTCGCCGGACAGCGTGACCGACTCCGAGCCGCCGCCCTCGCCGGCCGAGAACGACACGACGAGCCGTACCGGCTGGGTGTTCGACGTGGTCACCGAGACGGTCGCGACGAGCCCGCCCTCACCCGCAGCGGCCCTGACGATCGACACCCGCTCCACCTGTGGCGGGCAGGGCACCGTGGTCCGCGCGGTGGCGGTCCTGCCGCCCGCGTTCACCCGTACCGACAGCGTCGCGCCGCAGGGCCGGGACCTGAAGGTGTGGGTGAACGACCGCGAGTAGGAGGTCCGGCCGGACAGGCTCGCGGTACGGGTGCCGACCGGGTCGCCATTGACCGCGAACTCGGCCTGGACGGGGATCTCCCCGGTGCTGCTCGCGGCCACCCTGACCAGCGCCTCGGCCGTGCGGCCCGGCGCGGCGGGCAGGTTCAGTGAGACGCGCAGGCCGGTCACCCTCGTGGGGCAGGGCGGCACGGAGAGCGAGGCCGACCTGGCCCCGCCCGGGGCCGCCGGGGAGGTGGTGACGGTCAGCGTGACCGTGCTGCCACACGGGCGCTCGCCCATGTCCCAGGTGAGCGCGCGGGTGTAGGACCTGGCGCCGGACAGGCGCAGGCGCTGGACGCGGCCGTCCGCGCGGGGGGCGGTCCAGGCCGCGGTGGCGGTGACGGCGGCGGTGCCGCTGGTGCGCACGGTGACCGTGGCGGCGGCGACCCCGTCCTCGTCGACCGTGAGGCCGCCCACGCTCACTCCGAGCACCTCGGTCACCGGCGCGGGAGTGGGCGTCGGCGTGGGGGTCGGCGTGGGAGTCGGCGTGGGGGTGGGAGTCGGCTTGGGGGTGGGCTTCGGCGTGGCCTTCTTGGTGGGTTTGGGGCTCTTCACCGGCTTGGTGGCCGACGGGGTGCTGACCGCGCTCTTCTCCGGGCTCGTTTCCGGGCTCTTGACGGGTACGACGGCGTCACGCGTGCTCGCGGGCGTCTCCGGCGAGGGCGTCGCTTCCGGGGTCGTCTCGGGCGTGGACTCCGGCGTGGCCGGCGGATCGGTCGCCGGCTCCGTCGTGACCCGGTCATCGTTCCCAGCGGCGTCGGGAGGGGCGCGTTGGTGGGGTAGTAGGTCTGGTAGTTGGTGCCGGGGGCGAG